>NZ_CAMZMZ010000013.1:0-94536 GCF_947311905.1 Alteromonas sp. CyTr2
TTCCGGCCATTTACTTTCTCCAGCTAAAGTTCAATTATATCCTTAACTGGACTGGTCAACTCAATTAAACCACCTCAAAGTGCGTGGAAAAATCCGAATTACTATGCCCAATGTATCGGCAAAACTGGTCTTAAATCGCGCAATTGCCGAGTTTTGCAATTTACACGAAGAGGTGGATGTAGAGCTTGCAATTACCAATCGCGTTACCAATATCATTGAAGAAGGCTACGATCTCGCCATTCGTACAGCACATCTTGAGGACTCCTCTCTTATTGCTAAACGCCTTATAGATTCAAAATGGATAGTATGCGCAAGCCCCACATATCTTAAAAACAAAAGCCGCCCAAATCATCCTGATGACTTAACTGAACATAATTGTTTAATTTACAAGTACGATAGCACTGGCCCAGACTTCTGGCCGTTTCATATTGAAGGAGAGCTTCACAACGTGCAAATTGGCGGGCGAATACAGTCAAATAACTTGGATGCGTTAAGGCAAGCCGCTATTGCAGGTGTGGGTGTAGCATTTCTTCCCAAGGCATTAGTGCATGAAGATATCGAAGATGGGGCGCTTTCGCCTTTACTTGTCGAGTACGTAACTAAGACTATGGGTATTTATGCCGTTTATCCTCGTTCGCGTCAGCCTGACAAAAAGCTAAAGCTACTGGTCAACTACCTTCAAGAGGCGTTTGGCAATAGAAGCGCCTATTTTTATTGATAAACATTGAAGTAATCTCCGTTTACATCAAAAACATGGCGCTAAACATAATTGAAGCGATCTTAAAACGCGAACTTAGCTGACGCTTGGATGTAATTGGAGTCAATGCTGTCTATGTTGTCATCATTGATAGAATAAGCACCAAACTCTAGGCCAACATCAAGACGCGGCGCTACCGTATCAATTACATTCACCGCCCAGTGCGAACGTTTGCGCCCCAAAATATCTGTTTTAGCTGCTCCATAAAATACAGTGCTGCGGAGGGTTTCGGTCCAAAAATGGCGATACGCTACGGTATAAGCCAGCGTACTTTCCGTTTCCAATGTTTGAGTTGCAGGATCCTCAACAACATCAGCAGTCATGCCGGCCGCAGCATACCGACCTGGCTTACCCGCGGTTAATTGAAAACGTAGATCATCTTTTGCAAAAAGTGGTATTTTGCCTGCGATATTTACTGCTGCTGTAACTTCTTCAACCCCTCCTTGATCGACAAGTCGTATTACAGAGCCGAAAGCATATTGCCCATATTGACTATCTAAATTGTATCGTACAACAAAGTCGGGCGTAGACTCATCAGGGTCAGCGGCTACACCTGTAAGCCCTACGGCATTGGCAGGTGCGTCGGTATCACCATCCCCAATGGTCTCTGGGCTTTCGATGGCAAATTGCCAGTTTCCAGAGGTGTATCTAACCTGAACTTGCCTTGCAAACACTTCTCCTACATGAGGACCACCAAAATCTAACGACTCAGGAATAACGTGAAGCGGCATAAAGGTGCTCCAGTTTTGCCCCGCACTCCAGTTCTTATAGGTGATGAAGAAGTGACGTAATCTCAAGTTAGTAGAGTTACTTACCGCTTCGTTACCGCCTCCGCCATACATATCGACTTCTATAAAAGTACTCACCTCCCCTATAGAAACGCCCATATTTAAGCGTGACTCTCCTACATTGAAACCTGTGTGTGATGTCTCTATTGCTTCCCCGCCAGGAAAATTACCAATCCAATAATCCTGATAAGCAATATCCCCTTCAACATGCCTGACATCTACTTTGGCATAACCTCCAACACTAACCTTAACGTGTTCGTTACCGACCTTCCCGTTGAACAACTCTATGCCGTGAGAAGGGTTAAGAATTAGCGCTAATGCACAAGCAGATAAGCGTAGGGTGTATTTGTTGTTTGTTTTCATTATTCGTCCTAATAGCTGAAACTATTTAACATGTCGTTAACGGGCGGATAATGTATTCGTTCGTGCTCAGAGGATAAACCGAGTTTAGAATATTAACTTTTTCCTAAATTCGCATAATCAGAGGTTTACTTTTTGAATGTTAATTGTGTAAAGAGATGAAGAATATTGAGCATAAATCGCTCAATAGAAAAATAATAAAAGGCTACTTGTTGCTAATACTATAAATGAAAGTAATGATATTGACTGAAGTGCCTTACCCCAACTTTGCAAAAACCAACTTAAACACAAAGACAAAGAAAACACGGTAAGTGCAGACATAATAGTATCTGCAGGCGAGAATGTCGCTTGATTTACACTCAATGCAAATACGGCAAAACCAGTACCTATGGCACCGACTGCGCTCACAATCATGCATAATATGAAATGCGCACAAAGCTTAGCTATATCTCGGGGCATTGAGCGCACAGAAACTACCCCTTCGTTTGAATTATATAACTGCATCGCAACCTCTTAACCCTCTCAACAATAAGTTAATGATAATCGTTATCATTATTAAATCAAGAAAATTAATTAGCTGTATTAGGAAAATTCATTAAACAAGAAAGCGTAATCTGTCGCTATTCGACCAGTGGCTTTTTGGTAAATCGTTTTTTGTTATGAAGCTGCCGATTAATGGTCTTTCGCGGAATCTACTGGCAATAAAAAAGGCACTGTCTCCAGTGCCTTTTGGTTTTAATTGCTGACAACGAAAAGTCCGCTGTCATCTGCATCAATACGAATGGTTGATTCCGGTATTAATTCGCCAGCGAGTAATTGATGCGCAAGTGGATTTTCCACCTGCACTTGTATCGCTCGCTTAAGCGGACGTGCGCCAAACACTGGGTCGAAGCCCGCGTCCGCCAATTTATCCATAGCCGCAGCAGACAGAGTAAGCTTATATCCTTTTTCTGCGAGCCTAGCGCGAAGTGAGGCAAGCTGAATTTTAGCAATAGATTTTATTTGCTCCTTCCCTAATGGATGGAATACCACAATATCATCGACGCGGTTGATGAACTCCGGTCTGAAGTGTTGCCCTACAACACTCATTACCGACGCTTTCATATCGTCATACTGACTTTCGTTGTGCTTATCTTGAATGATATCTGAACCTAAGTTGGACGTCATGATCACAACGGTATTTTTAAAATCTACAGTACGTCCTTGCCCGTCAGTCAACCGGCCGTCATCCAATACTTGAAGCAGAATATTGAATACATCTGGATGTGCCTTTTCAACCTCGTCCAACAAAATGACCGAGTATGGCTTGCGACGCACCGCTTCGGTTAAGTAGCCACCTTCCTCGTAGCCAACATAGCCAGGAGGTGCACCCACTAAGCGTGCTACCGAGTGTTTTTCCATAAACTCTGACATATCGATACGTACCATGGCATCTTCAGTATCGAACATAAAGCCTGCCAAGGCTTTGCAGAGCTCAGTTTTGCCCACGCCAGTTGGCCCTAAAAATAAGAATGAGCCAATAGGTCGATTTGGATCCGCAAGCCCAGCACGTGAACGGCGAATTGCGTTTGAAACAGCTTCAACCGCTTCTTCTTGTCCAACAACCCGTTTGTGAAGTACGTCTTCCATACGCAACAACTTCTCACGCTCGCCCTCAAGCATTCGCGCTACAGGTATACCCGTCCATCGAGAAAGCACATCTGCAATTTCAACGTCCGTCACTTTATTTTTAAGTAACGTCGTCTCGCGAGTTTCGTTTTCAGCCGCTTGCTCTAACTTTGCTTCAAGCTCTGGAATACGGCCGTACTGAAGTTCCGACATACGATTCAAATCAGATGCACGTCGCGCTATCTCCAAGTCAAGTTTAGCCTGCTCAAGCTCCCCTTTTATGGTTTGAGTGCCCTGCATGGCGTCTTTCTCATCCAGCCACACTTTCTCAAGCTCTGCGTACTTGGTTTCCGCTTGCTCACGCTCTAGCTCAATCATCTCAAGTCGCTTATGACTCGCATCATCTGTTTCTTTGGCCAGAGCTTGCTCTTCCAATTTTAGCTGGATGATACGACGCTCCAGACGATCCATCTCTTCGGGCTTGGAGTCTATTTGCAATCGAATGCTAGACGCAGCCTCGTCTATAAGATCAATGGCTTTGTCTGGCAATTGGCGGTCGCTAATATAACGATGCGACAAACTTGCCGCTGCAACGATAGCGGGATCAGTAATATCTACCGAGTGATGGAGCTCATAGCGCTCTTTTAAGCCACGCAGAATAGCAATAGTGTCTTCAACGCTTGGTTCTTCAACTAATACTTTTTGGAAACGACGTTCAAGTGCTGCGTCTTTTTCAATGTACTGACGATATTCATCCAGTGTTGTAGCACCAACGCAGTGAAGTTCACCACGGGCTAACGCAGGTTTAAGCATATTACCTGCATCCATCGCTCCATCGCCCTTCCCTGCACCTACCATGGTGTGCAGTTCGTCAACGAATAAGATCACGCGGCCTTCTTCTTTAGCCAGCTCATTAAGCACTGCTTTAAGGCGTTCTTCAAACTCACCGCGATATTTAGCTCCCGCCACTAACGCGCCCATATCAAGGGCAAGAACACGCTTGTTCTTTAAGCCCTCAGGCACTTCGCCATTAATGATGCGCTGAGCCAACCCTTCAACAATAGCCGTTTTACCTACACCCGGCTCACCAATGAGTACTGGGTTGTTTTTGGTTCGACGCTGCAGTACTTGAACAGTTCGGCGAATCTCATCGTCTCGACCAATGACCGGGTCGAGCTTGCCTTGTTCTGCTCGCTCGGTTAAATCTGTCGTGTATTTTTCAAGCGCTTGACGTACATCTTCAGCATTAGGATCCGTGACCTTCTGGCCACCACGCATGTCGTCTATTGCGCTTTCAATAGCTTCTTTAGTGATATTCAGGCTTTTGAGGATTTCCCCCAAGCGCCCTTTATCTTGTAGCGCCGCTAGAACAAAGATTTCTGAAGTGATGTATTCGTCTTTTCGCTGCTGCGCTATCTTGTCACAAAGATTTAGCAAAATGCCGCTGTCTTTACTTAATTGAACATCTCCCCCAATGCCTTCAATACGAGGTAGGCGCTCAATAGCTTGGCTCAGTGCTGAGCGTAGCGCATTTACATTGATGTTTGCTTGGTCAAGCAAAGGGCGTACTGACCCGCCTTGCTGATTTAGCATGGCAGTCATTAAATGGACAGGTTCAATGTATTGATGATCTCGCCCCAATGCGAGTGATTGAGCATCGGATATTGCGAGCTGAAATTTACTGGTAAATCTATCTAGTCTCATAATTTCAACCTAATTAATGAACAACTATACCTGCGGTAACACGCCGCAATTACGAACATTTTAACTCTCGCTGAGTGGGTAATGATCTATGCGGAATGGTATTCTTTATGTTCTAGTTATGTAGGCTGCTCAATTGCGATTCAAGTATGAGATTAAAAAGTTAGCCAAAAAGATAACAAATAATGTATGAAGTTTGATCTAGCGCAACTGTGTGATCAGACTAAAACTGCCGCCTTTTTTCGAAACAATTTAAAGCAGGCCTATTACGCTAACTATACGCCCAGTCGTGCGCTTGTTTTGATGCGTAGCTCTTCGATGGGAGTAAAAACGCTGTTCGTCAGTGTAAGTACACAAGTTACTTTGTGTAATACTCTCAACGCCAGCTTGCTGCAATTGCACCTGTGCCACTAGAGGTAGATCTAATAAGTACTTCCCTCTATCAGAGCTATTGGCAATGGCACCGTCTATATGGCGAAACTTACTCGCCAACTGTGCATCAACTTCGTAGCAGGGCCCGCTGATTGCAGGACCAACCCAAGCGATGAGTTTTTTTGCGTCGCTGCCAAAGTGTGAAACTGCACTTCCGATAATGTTAGTATCGAGACCTTTCCAACCAGCATGTACTGCCGCCACTTCTTGACCGCTTTCATCACACAATAAAATGGGCACGCAGTCTGCGGTCATTACCGCACAAAAATGCGATGTTGAAGAAGAATACGACGCATCAGCGGTGGTATCTGCGCTCGGCAATGACACCACGCGGTTGCTGTGCACTTGCTCCAACCATGTGATCTTTTCACTATGTGGAATTAGGCTTCTATTGGCTTTCACTAGTAGGAGGTCGTCCCCCACGTGGGCGCCAACGTTCAAACCTGCAAAATCACCTATGCTTGTACCTCCCATTCTTGTCGTTGTGTATGCAACAACATTTGCGGGACATGACCACGCTGGCGTAATCAAATCCAGCGTGGATGAAATAGGTGAATTCGCAGCTGACAATGTCATAAGTTCGCCTTACTCATTAAAGCATATCTTGTGGATTGTCCGCGGTGTCCTTTTTCACGGCTTTAAGCAAGTCCTGCATATCTTGAGGTAGGGGAGCTTTCCACGTCATCCACTCTTCAGTTTCAGGGTGAAACAGCGAGAGCTGTGCGGCGTGCAACGCCTGACGTTGGAATCCGCGAAGCGCAGCGATAAATTCTTCTGACGCCCCTTTAGGAAGACGAGGACGCCCGCCATAAACTTGGTCGCCAAGCAAAGGATGCTTAATGTGGGCCATGTGTACGCGGATTTGGTGCGTACGGCCAGTTTCAAGCTTCAAACGCAGGTGCGTGTATGCGCGAAATTTTTCGATAACACGAAAATGAGTGACCGCTGGCTTGCCCATTTCACGTACTGCCATATGCGTACGTTTTGTTGCGTGTCTACCAATAGGCGCATCTACAATACCACCAGCGACCATCGTACCTAAGGCAACGGCTTCATATTCACGACTCATTTCTCGACGTTGAAGTTGGTCAACAAGATGCGTTTGAGCAGGAATTGTTTTTGCTACTACCATTAACCCCGTCGTGTCTTTGTCAAGGCGATGGACAATGCCCGCACGTGGAACTTTGTCTATCTCTGGACAATGATTTAACAAGGCATTTAGCACGGTACCGCTTGGGTTTCCTGCACCTGGATGCACAACTAAATCTGCAGGTTTGTTTATGACTAGGATGTGTTCATCTTCATAAACAATGTTTAACGCGATGTCTTGCGCTTCGCTCGTTACTTGTACATCCATTTCGGCCTGTACAGTAACAAGTTCATCCATTTGCATTTTGTGGCGAGGCACGGTGATTACTTCACCGTTTACAGCAACATTCCCATCTTGGATCCAAGTTTTTAACTTAGAACGAGAATATTCAGGGAACAAATCAGCCAAAACCTGATCTAACCGTAAACCAAAATGCGCAGCTTCCGTTGAAGCTTCTAATTGTATTGTGTTCGGCGACTGTGTCATAACACCATTGATTACGTCTAAAAAAGGGTATTATAACAAGTATTCACGCTGTACACTGCCTTGTTTACGTTTTTGTATGGTTTTTCTCATCGTTAGTACGTTAGAATGCAATTAAAGTGTTGTTGTTTAACACATGAGCTTAGACAGCGAAGTATTAAAACTGTTTAGCAGGAAAATAGAATTATTATGAAATCATTTCGTCTACTGGCCCCCGTTTTATTGGGTGCTATGGTATCTGTCGCAGGATGTAGCTCTTCAGATAATGAAGAAAAAGCCGTATTAGCTAACATGGGTGCGCAGCAACTGTACGACAGAGCAAAGCAGAGCATGGAAGTAGGTAACTTCAGCGCTGCAGCACAAACGTTAAGCGCGCTAGATTCGCGCTACCCGTTCGGTCCCCTATCCCATCAGGTACAGCTAGACCTTATTTATAGCTATTATAAGTCAGGTAAAAACGAAGAAACGCTTGCCACTATCGACAGATTTATTCGTCTGAACCCAAACCATTCAGATGTTGATTACGCGTATTACATGCGTGGATTAACTAACATGGAATCAGATAGCAACCTTTTCCAAGAGTTAATGAATATTGACCGTACGGATAGAGACCCGTCGAAGTCTCGTGCTGCGTTTGAAGATTTCCGTAGACTGATTCAACAATATCCAGATAGCAAATATGCCGCAGATGCGAAACAGCGCATGGTTCATATTAAAGACCGCTTGGCTCGCTATGAAATCGCTATTGCACGTTTCTACATGAGACGCCAGGCTTATGTCGCTGCAGCAAACCGTGGTCGCTATGTTATAGAGCACTTCCCGAATACCACTCAAGTGCAACAAGCACTCGAAATTATGGTTTCAAGTTATGAGCAGCTTGGCCTAGATGAATTGCGTAACAATGCGATGAAGACACTAAAGCTTAACTACCCTGACAGCGAATTTATTAGCTAGATTTGGCTATTCTGTTTTGCTAGAGCTTTATGCAACCAATAAAAAAACGCACATTTGTGCGTTTTTTTGTATCTGGATGTCACATATTGAGCGTTCGCTTGATAGATTACTAGCGGAAAAACAAGTGACTAAAAGGGTTTAACAATCTTGCAAGGCCCGAAGTAAAGTGCAATGGCTGATCGACAATGCTAAATACAAGGCAGCCTTCTTTACCTTCGGATTTTGGCGTGTGCGTTTTATCACCATCCATGAAAATAAAGTCGCCGGTATCATAACGACTTAGCCCATCACTGAACTCACCATCAATGACTAATGTATATTCCGTTCCACGGTGCGTGTGCTCAGGTACACTACCACCACTTCCCATAAAGATAAAATTAGCTACACCTTGGTTTCCAAGGTCAACTGGCGCCTGCCACAGCTTCCCGACCAAACTTGACCAGTTACCTGTCTTATCGATGTAGCGGTGAAGTGTTCTGGGTAAAGTGAATACCCTTCCATCTAACTCGATGGTATTTGCGCTTGCCTGCGCCTGCAAGGCCGCCCGCCTCTTTACGGGCTCACGATACGCTGTGGGCTGTTCCATCAAAGCATTATTTTGTTTCGATGATGGGAGCTGCGTAATTTGGGATAGCATGTCACCAAACTGAAGCGACATTTCAGCTCTGTCGCTTGCCGATGAATTGGCGTTCGAAACCATTTGAGCAGCAAGACTTTCCGTTTCAATTTCAACAAAACGCTGACATTTTTCACACATGTCACAATGTGCAGAGACCATCAGTGATATAGCAGGTGACAATGTGCCCTCAACAAAATCTTTAAGTTGCTGGGCACTTGGGTGAAACCTAATCATTATCGTTTAACATGACCTTTAATCGTTGAAGTGCCAAACGTGTCCGCGACTTTACTGTACCTAATGGAATTGAAAGCTCATCGGAGACTTCTTGTTGTGACTTGCCATCAATATAGATAGCTTCAACCACTGCTTTCTGTTTTACAGGTAATGATTCGAACAAATGGCCAATCTGCTCTAAAGTAACTTGTTCGTCGAGTGGCGCCTCGTTTGCATCGGCTGTTTGCTCGCATAAAACTGGCCATAAATCGTCAGAACAAACATCCTCTTTCCTATTCCGCAGCTTTCGAAGCATATCAAAGCGGATGTTACGCGCAATTGTGAAAATCCACGTTGACGGAGAACCTTTTTCTGCATTGAACAGGTGCGCTTTCTGCCACACATTTGACATAGTATCTTGTACCAGTTCCATGGCCAGTGCCTCATTACCCATCTGTTTGAGTGCATAAGAGCGCAGCCGAGGCGCGAAATAGTTGAACACTCTTGCAAATGAGCGCTTGCATCGGGTGTCTGCAACCGCGACAAGGTAATCAGACATTTCAGTTGCACACTCTTTAGGCTTGATTGTGCTGTTGCTTTGTTCCAAAGGAATTCCAACTAACATAAGATTCGTCCGCTTTTCCGTTTTGGTTGTATCATTCTACGGCGTTATGACTTAAAACGTATGCGAAAATCGCTAATATTGGATTACGAATTTGTAATGTCTTTAACCGACTCAACGACTAAGCAATTAATGCAGAGAGATAGTTCAGTAAACTGGTACATTCTCTTTGCGCTAAAAAGTGCTGTTTTTGCGAGCCGTCTACTGGCAATAATTCTAACCACCGATTTAATACCCAATTAGGGCAATCAAACTTTGGTGATTCATAAAGCGATGCCAACTCTTCGTAATTTCCAAAAATTTCTTTAAGTCGCTCGTCCATAGGCGCTATTTGTTGAGGAGCCAAATCGCACTGCCAAGGTTCTAACACCTTGCAACTACCGGTACGAAGTCCATCTTTTTCAACTTCTATGCTACTCACCTCAACTAAATGAGAACCAGCAACCTTTATGCCAAGCAACCCATCATCGAGCATGTCGAAGTCAACAACCTGCGCATAAGTACCTATTTTATGAATATGCTCATTCAAATTTTTGTCACCATTAGCATTAAGCATACACATCACAAAGCCTTTATTTTCGGCACATGCCTGTTTGACCATTCGCACGTATCGCGGCTCAAAAATACGCAATGCCATTCTACCTTCCGGCAGAAGGTGCGCAGATAAAGGAAATAAAGGAAAACGTTCTACACTCATACTCAGCACTTCCGAAAACACGAAAATAATTACGCAAGTGAGAACAATTAGGATCGAATGGGAAAATTTTTCACATATAAATGGAAAAACATGATCTTTAGCACGACGATTAATGTAATTTAGTTTTTAAATAAAACATTAACAGATTTCATATCAGAGACTTGCAATTTGAACGTGAAAATAACCGCGAATTTTTTTAAGCGTCGACATTACCGATATGCAAATCTGATTTTGAATTATGAGTTAAGGAAAGGCCATGGACGTCATTGGACGCTTTTGTAAAATTTACACAGACATATGTCAAATTTCTCCAGACGACCTAGAACATATCTATGCCGACGACATACTGTTTATCGACCCAATCACTACACACCATGGCATTGATGAAGTAAAACGCTATTTTTCCAACTTATTGACGCAAGCCGAAAGCTGTAAGTTCGACATTGCGGACATTTTTACTTGCTCGCCCAATGGCACAGAAGAGCATCCATCAAGTCATTCAAAGGTTACCCATATCGCAAATTGGACGATGACCCTTACGCTGAAAGATAGTGATAAGCAAATTACGCTAGATGGCACCACGCAACTTGGTGTCAGCGATGACAGCATTATTTACCACAAAGATTATTACGACTTGGGCGAAATGGTCTATGAGCACGTACCCATCCTAGGTTTTGTCGTTAAAAAAATTAAAGGGAAGCTAGCAAAGTGAAAAGTATTCTAATTACTGGCGCCACATCGGGTATTGGTAAAGCATTAGCAATAACTGCTGCAAACAGCGGTTATCAAGTGATTGCCTGTGGTCGAAATGAAGACACACTCAACGAGCTAAGTAAGTACAATAATATTAGCGCATGCCAGTTCGATGTCACTGATCTTGACGATACTCGACGGGCGCTAACAACGGTTAAATTTGACATTGCTGTACTCAACGCTGGTACCTGCGAATATGTAGATATCGACGACTTCGAGCCAGACATGTTTCGCCGCGTATTCGAACCTAATTTCTTTGGCGTTGTTCATTGTGTAGACGCTCTTCTTCCACGACTTAAGCAAGGCGACAAGCTTGTGATTGTTGACAGCATGGCTCGCCTACTCCCTTTCACACGAACGCAAGCGTACGGTGCGAGCAAAGCTGCCCTACATTATTTTACTAAATCATTAGAAGTAGACCTTCACCACAAAGGCGTGAAAGTGCAAGCGGTGTCTCCTGGATTTGTAGAAACGCCCCTCACAGATAAAAACGATTTTGAAATGCCAATGAAAATTAGCGCTGAAGAAGCCGCTGACGCTATGCTTAAAGGAATAGAGGGCAACAAACAAACAGTTTTCTTCCCTCGGTTCTTTGGTTTTATTCTGCGCTTTATGCATATACTGCCAACCCCACTGCAAAAGCGATTGTCGTTGGCAATGAGAGAAAAACAATAAGAGAAGATGAATGAACAATAAGATTGCCATCATTGGCACAGGTATTTCTGGTTTGACCTGCGCGCACCTTCTAAATAGGCAGCACGACATCACAGTGTACGAAGCAAATGACTATATAGGTGGTCATACTGCAACGAAGAAAATAAGCGACAATGGGGAAACTTACCATATCGATACAGGCTTTATCGTTTTTAATGATTGGACCTACCCTAATTTTATAAAGCTCATTAATCAGTTAAATGTTGAGTATCAACCAACAGAGATGAGCTTCTCTGTAATGAGTAAAAAGGCAAACCTCGAATACAACGGCAATAACTTAAACAGTTTATTTGCACAGCGGCGTAATATTCTGAGGCCTAAATTTTGGCGCATCGTGAAAGACATATTGACGTTTAACAAAGCGTGTAAAGCGATGGTCGCAGAAAACCGTGATACTTCTTCACTTACGTTAGAAGACGTCATTAGAGAATTAAAACTCAGCGATGACTTTGCACGTTATTATATCTTGCCTATGTGCGCCGCAATTTGGTCCAGCAGCTTAGAGCAAACGAGAAAGTTTCCACTCACGTTCTTTTTGCAGTTTTTCAACAACCATGGCTTGCTCAATATTACCGACCGTCCTCAGTGGTACACAATTAAAGGTGGGTCAAGCCAATACATTCCGCCTTTAATCGCACCATTTGAGTCTAAGATAAAACTATCGACGGCCGTTCTGTCGGTAGCGAAAAGCGATGATAAGTGGCAGGTTACCGACTCTTCAGGCAACGCTGCGATGTATGATCATGTGGTATTTGCGTGCCACAGTGGCCAAGCGTTAAAAATGATTCACTCACCGACTTCGCTGCATCGAGATATCCTTGGAAATATCCCTTACGCAGAAAACGACGTGGTGATGCACAAAGATATTTCACAGCTGCCTAAAAGAAAATTAGCTTGGGCGAGTTGGAATTACAGCTTAAAAGAAGACGCAAGTGAGGAAGCCCGCCCCGCTTCTGTCACTTATAACATGAATATTCTTCAACGCCTTGAAGCACAAAGCACCTACTGTGTAACGTTAAATAATACGGCGGAAATAGACCAAAAGAGTATTCTTCGAAGCTATCAGTACGCACATCCGCAATACAGTGCCAGCATGGTCAACGCCCAAGCAAGAAGAAATGAAATTTGTGGCGTAGACAACTTACATTTTTGTGGAGCCTATTGGTATAACGGTTTTCATGAAGACGGCGTAACTAGCGCACTTGATGTTTGTTCTCGCTTTGGTGAAGCCCTGTGATAGAAAGTGCCATCTACAAGGGTAAGGTTTATCACCAACGGTTTAAGCCTACCCAGCATAAATTTGACTATGACATTTATTTATTTTGGCTAAAGCTTGAGAGCAACGAACTCGAAATCTTGTCCAGTTCGTTAAAACGCTTCTCTGCATACGACAAGGCTAGAGTGCGTTTCAAGCGTGAAGACTACTTAGGTGATCCCTCTTTTCCTCTAGGTCAGGCAGTAATAGACAGAATGACAGAGTTAAACGGAGGGAAGACGCTTCAAGGCGATGTCTTTATGCTGGGACAACTGCGTATGTGGGGGCTTTATTTCAGCCCGGTGAATTTCTATTACCTACGCAATGCCGAAGGTAAGTATACACATATGCTTGCCGAAGTAAGTAATACGCCGTGGAATGAGCGTCATCACTACCTTGTAAATCTAGATACTCAAGACGATACGCCAAAAGCTTTTCATGTTTCCCCGTTTAACCCAATGGATATGACCTACAAATGGTCGATATCGCAGCCGTCGGCTAGACTGTCACTTGCGATGGATTGTGTAAGAGACGACAAAGAGTTCAGTGCAGGGATTAATTTGACTAAATTTACTTTAGATAATGCGAATCTATCTGCGGCACTTAAACGTATACCCAGTATGACAATAAAAACAGTGGCTGGAATTTATTGGCACGCGCTTAAACTATTGCTTAAACGAACGCCACTGTATACACACCCAGAAAAAAGTCAGGAACAATAACAATGTCTTTTGGTGAATCTGTACTACTGACCACCTCAGAGGTCTCCTTTGTAGATAAAGCGTGTAGAACTCTATTCCTACAATGCTTAAAACAACTGCCTTTTGGCAGTTTAACCATTCAAGAAAACGGCGATGTCGTTGCGCGTTTCGGCACCGACGAAAGCGATTTGCGTGCAACGGTAAATATCAAGGATGTACAAGCCTATCGACGCTTATTGCTTGGCGGAAGTGTGGGCGCCGGAGAAGCATTCATGGATGGGTTATGGGACAGTGACGACGTAACAGCCGTGGTAAGAGTGTTTGCTAGGAATTTATCTACCCTTGACGAATGGGAGAATAAATTTAAATGGGTGACTATGCCCATCAACAAGATTCAACACTTTGCACGTCGAAATACAAAGGACCAAGCCAAGAAAAATATCGAGGCGCATTACGATCTGGGTAATAAGCTTTATACCCGCTTCCTTGACCCAACAATGATGTATTCGTCAGCCATATACCCAGATCCGAATGCAACTCTCAATGATGCACAAAATTACAAGCTCAAAGCCATTTGCGACAAGTTACAGCTTAGCGAAACCGATCATCTTCTAGAGATTGGCACGGGCTGGGGCGGGCTAGCCGTCTATGCTGCTAAGCATTATGGTTGCCGCGTAACGACCACTACCATTTCAGAAGAGCAGCATGCATGGGCAAAAGAATGGATTGCCCGAGAAGAACTTGAAAGCAAAATCACTTTGCTGAAAAAGGATTATCGCCTACTTGAAGGCAAGTACGATAAGCTCGTGTCTATCGAGATGATTGAAGCTGTAGGCAAACAATTTTTAAGAAATTTCTTTGAGAAATGCTCGTCACTTTTAAAAGACGACGGCCTAATGCTGCTTCAGTCAATAACCATTGATGACAGACGTTACGACAGCTATTCAAATAGTGTCGACTTTATTCAGAAATATATCTTTCCGGGGGGATTTTTACCTTCTCAGCACCAGCTTAACGCTCACCTGAAAAAGTACACTAATATGATGATTCGTGACTTACACGACATCGGGATTGACTATGCGAAAACATTGAACCATTGGTATGAAGCATTTATTTCTGCAAAAGATGAGCTTTTAAACGACGGTTATGACGAGCGTTTTATGCGAATGTGGACCTACTACCTGAAATATTGTGAAGGTGGTTTTTTAGAAAGAACAATCAGTACCGTTCAGCTTGTGATTTCAAAGCCTCATTACAGACTTGATTTGGCTCGTGTTTAACAACGCTAATTATCGATAGTAGTGACAAAAAAAGCGGCGCCCTTTGGCGCCGCTTTCTTGTTTGAAGCTGACACTAGGTCAAAGCACTACTCATCTACAACTGATATAGGCTTAGACAGCATTGGCTTACCCTGATTAATATTAATTTCAACGCGACGATTTTGCGCTCGGTCTGAAGGTGAAGTGGCATTTTCTACAATTGGATCGGTATCTGCCTTACCCACTACCGACATACGACTTTCGTCAAACCCTGGCGCGGTCCGCATGGCTTCAGCGACCGCTACAGCGCGCTGCGCTGACAAGTCCCAATTAGAACGATAGAGTTCATTAGCAATATGCTGACCGTCACTGTGCCCTGAAATTTCGATTTCTCCAGGCACATCCGCCAACAGCGTACCGATTTTTCTCAACACCGGTTGGAATTGGGGCTGCAAAAAGGCTGAGCCCGCCGAGAAGGAACCGTTCTCACGAATTCGAATGGTTAACTGCTGACCCAACGATTCCATTTCCACCGAACCATCTAGAATTTGTTTTTCTAATTGCTGCGCTACTTTTTTCATCAGTTCAGCCATTTGCGACTGATCGGTGCTTTGCTCAGCCGATGAAGACGACTCAGTAGCCGTTTGTTGAGATTGTCCGCCACGCTGCTCGCCGCGCTGCTTCTGCCTTCCGCCGGCAGAGTCTTCGTTACCAGCCTGAAATTCCAGCATTTGTTGGGTCATTTCGTTGGTTTGCTGCTGAATGGACTCAATAGGCGTAGGGTCAGGCTTGCCAGGTCGAAACTCCATTGCAATAACACTGGTACCCTTTGGAATATCTTTTACTTCAATTTTATTTTGCACACCAAAAGCAAACTTCATAGAGCCCGCAATTTGTTTAAACTTCAGTACGTCCATTTCCGAAAACGAAAGTAGCAGTACAAAGAAGCACATAAGCAACGACATCAGGTCTGCGAAGGTTCCCATCCAGGCTGGAAGCCCCTCGGGGGGACATTTTGGGCATTCTTCTTCGGCCATTACTCTTCCTCTGCGCTTCCGCGTTTACTCGCCGCAAGGTAGTTCTTTAATACCCCTTCGATAACACGTGGGTTCTGGCCGTCGGCAATACCCACAATACCGTCAAGAACAAGACTCTGGTTTAACTTCTCTTCACCGGCTCTTACCGCCAGTTTAAAGGCAATTGGCAAACACACGACGTTGGCAAAAAAGGCACCATAAAGCGTGGTTAATAGCGCTACCGCCATGGCAGGGCCGATGGCTTTAGGGTCATCCATGTTTGAAAGCATGGCAACCAGACCGATCAAAGTACCAATCATACCCATCGCTGGTGCTACGTCACCCATTCCTTTAAATATAGAAGCGCCGAACTCATGCCTTTCCGTTGTCATAGAAATATCTTTAGCTAACGTTTCTCTCACCACTTCAATGTCGTGACCGTCCACCAGCATGTCCACACCCTTCTGCATGAACTCATTTGAAATTTCCGCTTCTTCTAATGCCAGAAATCCGCCTTTTCGTGCAGCGTCTGCCATTTCAACAATCTTTTCGATAAGCTCTTCAGGCGTTTCGATTTTGAACATGAATGCTTTGCCAGCAACTTTACCCGCACTGAAGAATTGGCCCAACGTAAACTGAGATAGGACAACAAATAGTGTTCCCCCGAATACAATAAGTATTGATTGCACGTCGATGAACATGCCCAAGCTGCCGCCCAGAATCATAGCCATCACTATGAAACCAATGGCGCCCAACATACCTATGACGGTTGCTAAATCCACTCACTCTTCCCCATTTATGCGCAGTCAGTGCTGTTAGTGTACAAATACCCTATCGGCAAAAGATAGAAATACTAAAACGACATTATTGAAAAATATCACATTTATTTGTTTATTATGAAGTAGGTTCTATGCAAAAGCGCAGCTTTGTCTTTTTTCTAAACTAAAATACCTAGCGCTTTTTCAGCTCCTTACTTTTTCCTTCACAGTAAATAACACGGTTACTTCTGAAAGGTTAGTGAACCCTGCATCGAATATAGCACAATTTGCTTGTATGTTGCCTTTTGAACTGGATGAAAAAAAAGCTATGTTACTGTGATATAGGCGATATACGGACAAACCATTTGACCCTTGTGCAACCCTCGGTTAATGTGCGCGGTATACGTATTTTGGCCACTATATTGAGTGTTTTTATGACGACAGAAAAAGCATCAGCGTCTTTTGAAGAAACTTTATCAGAACTAGAAGCTATCGTTAACGAAATGGAAAGCGGTGATCTGCCTCTTAATAAAGCACTAGAAAAATTTGAGCGCGGTATAGCACTTTCCCGCCAAGGCCAACAATCTCTTGAAAACGCCGAGCAAAAAGTAAAGATACTGCTCAGTGAACAAGGCGAAGAAACGCTCCATCCTCTTCCTGAAAGTGAACAGCCATAAATCGTTCATTTTTAACTAACAGGCAATCTATGAATTTTTCTGCTTTGCATCAGCAAGTTAAACAGCAAACTGATGCATCTCTTCTTACATTAATTGACGAATTACCCGATTACGCGCCGCGCTTGAAAGACGCAATGCGTCACGCCTTACTTGCTGGCGGTAAACGGATGCGGCCACTACTTGTTCAAGTAGTAGGTAACACCCTAGACGTGCCCAAAAAAGACCAAATGGCTATTAGTATGGCCATTGAATGTGTGCACGCCTACTCGTTAGTCCACGACGATTTACCAGCCATGGACGACGACGACTTGCGCCGCGGTATGCCAACCTGCCATATTGCCTTTGATGAGGCTACCGCTATTTTAGCTGGCGATGCGCTGCAGGCACTTGCATTTACAGTGTTAGCTGATGCGCCATTAAGCACGTATGCTGAAACAAAGCGTAGCCAGTTACTGTCTGTACTTGCGAAAAGTGCGGGTTACATAGGTATGTGCGGTGGGCAAGCTATCGATTTAGCCAGCACCGGCAAAACCATCTCGCTAGAAGAACTAAAACAGCTGCATAGATTGAAAACCGGTGCATTGTTAAAAGCCTGCGTTGAAATGGTCGCCATTGTTAGTGAAGGCTTACTGCCTCAAACTAAAATTGACTTAATGGCTTATGCCGCGGATATTGGGCTAGCTTTCCAAGTTCAAGACGATATTTTAGATGTGGAAGGCAGTAGCGAAAAATTAGGTAAGCCCGCGGGGTCAGACGAAGCGTTAGGGAAAAATACCTTTCCAGCCAAACTTGGTATTACAGGCGCTAAACAAGAATTAGAAATGCTTCACGATAATGCACTTCAAGCATTGGCGCGTTTACCCTACAATACTGACAGTTTAATTGCGTTTAGCGAGCTTTTGGTAAAACGCGACCATTAGCCACGCGCCATGTTGAAAAAGATAATAAGTACATGAGTTTAGATCTCCAACATTACCCAACGCTTGCGCTTGCGCAAACACCCGATAAATTGAGGCAGTTGCCCCAAGACAAATTACGCGAGCTCGCCGATGAGTTGCGTGAGTACTTACTTAACAGCGTAAGCCAAACTAGTGGGCACTTTGCATCTGGTTTAGGCACAGTGGAACTGACCGTCGCTTTGCACTATGTGTACGACACCCCCTTCGATCGACTGCTGTGGGATGTAGGTCACCAAGCTTATCCGCACAAAATCCTTACAGGTCGTGCAGAGCGCATGAGCACCATTCGCCAAAAGAATGGTCTGCACCCTTTCCCATGGCCGCCTGAGAGCGACTACGACACCTTTGCAGTTGGTCATTCGTCTACATCGATTAGTGCAGGGCTGGGCATGGCTGTGGCTGCCGAAAAAGAAGGCAAAAACAGAAAGGTTGTAGCGGTAATTGGCGACGGTGCTATGACCGCTGGTATGGCGTTTGAAGCCCTTAATCACGCTGGTGATATCAAGAAAGACATGGTAGTTGTACTTAACGACAACGAAATGTCTATTTCTGAAAACGTAGGTGCGTTGAACAGTCACTTAGCTCGCTTGCTTACAGGCAACTTTTTCAACTCTATACGCGATGGCGGCAAAAAGCTGCTAAGCAATGTACCTCCTATTAAGGAGTTTGCCAGCCGTGCAGAAGAACACATTAAAGGCATGGTTGTCCCGGGCACGATATTTGAAGAGCTTGGCTTTAACTACATTGGCCCTATCGATGGCCACGACGTAAATGGTGTTGTCGATACGCTACGCAATATGCGCAAGTTTGACGGCCCGCAGCTACTTCACGTAGTCACCAAGAAAGGTAAAGGTTACGCGGTTGCTGAACAAGACCCTATCAAGTTCCACGCGGTACCAAAATTCAATCCGGCTGACAATGCTTTGCCAAAATCTAAGCCTTCAGCCCCTACCTACTCTGCAATCTTTGGGAAATGGCTGTGTGATATGGCGGCACAAGACCCTATGCTAATGGCGGTAACGCCAGCCATGCGCGAAGGTTCAGGCATGGTTGAGTTTTCTCAGCGTTTTCCAGAGCAGTATTTCGATGTTGCGATTGCTGAACAGCACGCGGTGACCTTTGGCGCAGGCCTTGCCAAAGACGGTATGAATGCGGTTGTTGCTATTTATTCGTCGTTCCTGCAGCGCGCCTACGACCAGCTCATTCACGATGTGGCGATTCAAGACTTACCCGTATTGTTTGCCATTGATAGAGCCGGTATTGTTGGCGCAGATGGCCCTACTCACCAGGGGGCGTTTGATATCGCTTTCCTGCGCTGTATTCCGAATATGGTGGTTATGGCGCCTTCAGATGAAAATGAATGTCGTCAAATGCTCTACACGGGTCACAAGCTACAAAAACCAGCTGCTGTTCGTTACCCTCGCGGTGCTGGCATGGGTGTCACGCCTGACGAAGCTATGACAGAGCTTGAGATTGGTAAATCTCGTACGTGTCGAGAATCATCAAAAGGCAAGTCTGAAAGTATCGCCATTTTAAACTTTGGCTGCCTACTGCCCTACGCGCTTGAAGCTGCAGAGGCGATTGACGCTACCGTTATCGACATGCGTTTCATTAAGCCGTTAGACGGCGACGCAGTATTAAAAGCTGCCAGTGAGCACAGTGCACTTATTACGTTGGAAGACGGCTGTATTATGGGTGGAGCTGGTAGTGCCGTACTAGAACACTTGCAGCAAAATGGCGTATTAAAAGCGGTGAAGATGTTAGGGCTGCCTGATAGTTTCATACTGCAAGGCACACAGCAAGAAATGTACAAAGAGCACGGCCTTGACGCTAAAGGTATTATTACAGCGGCTAGCAGTTTAAGCGCTAACTAATTGAGCTTTAAAATCACCACTAAGACATTAAAAAGCCCGCTATTTTGCGGGCTTTTTCGTAAATAGTTTGCTCACCGTCAACTGGCTTTCCTTTGAGGTAAGTCTAACAAAATGGCGGCGAATATTCGTAATGAATTAAAACAAAGCCAATGCGGCAGGCCAAAACGCTATTAATAAATGTAGACAACCGCATGCCATGGCGCCAGCGATAAGATCGTCAAGCATAATACCTGTACCGCCGTGTAAGCGCTTATCGATAATACCTATTGGCCAAGGCTTTAAGATATCGAAAAGCCTGAATAGAATAAAACCTACAAGCAAAGAGGACGCTGAAATAGGTACAAACAGAAAGGTCACAAACATGCCCGCTATTTCATCCCACACAATAGAGCCGTGATCGTGAACCTGCATATCGTCAGCAGTCTTGCCACACAGGTAAATGCCTACAACTGAGAATATCAGCGTAAGCGCGATAAAGGAAATTAGGGAAATCTGGCTACAGGCAATAAGTAGGGGCAACGCAGCAAGTGAGCCAAAGGTTCCCGGCATGAAAGGAATAAGTCCACTGCCAAAGCCTAGTGCGAGAAAATGCACGGGATTTTTCATACTCACTCTAGCGCGAAACTCAGCCTGCATGCTTTTTCCTTTTTATTGCTTTTGTCGGACAAATAGGCCGCCTAAAAGGCGTGCTCGTAACCTGACACGTTAACAGGTGTGTACTTTTCGTTGTCTTTGAGTAATGAAAGTGTGCCGTTATGACCGGTTAATTGGCCAATACATGTGGCTTTCACGTTTGTGCTTGCCAACGAGGTTTCAAGACTTCCGCGCTGCTCTTCACTTACAGTGAAAATAAGCTCATAGTCATCGCCTGCAGACAGCGCGTATTCGATAGCTTGCTCTGGTGTAACCGCGCTTGTTAATGCTCGTGACAACGGTAAACGCTCTACATGAACATTTGCACCGCAATTAGACGCTTTTAGGATATGACCTAAATCTGAAATTAAACCATCAGAGATATCAATGCACGACGTTGCAATACGTCGGATAGCTGTGCCCACCGCTACGCGAGGAGTTGGGAAGTAATGACGATTTACCAAGACATCTTTCGCTTCACCACTTACACTCAGCTTATTTTGCAGGATGTCTAAACCTGCACCCGCGTCACCAAGCGTTCCTGTGACATAAAGCCAATCACCCGGCTTAGCGCCGCTACGCGTTAGCTCAGAACCCGGCGGTATAAAGCCTTGAGCTGTAATCGTGAACGCCATTGGGCCTTTAACCGTATCGCCACCGATAAGCTGTACAGAATAGTACTGAGTTAGCTCATAAAGGCCCGAAACAAAGTCATCTAGCCAAGCTTCGTCCACTTCCGGTAATGACAGAGATAAGCTAATCCACGCTGGCTCTGCGCCCATTGCGGCAAGGTCGCTTAAGTTTACCGCCACTGTTTTATACGCAACAGACTTCGCCGGTGCGTCTTTCAAAAAGTGCACACCTGCAACCAGGGTATCTGTGGTAACGGCAAGCTGTTGGTTTTCAGGAACCGTTGTTACAGCACAGTCATCACCAATACCAATAACAACGTCTTTGCGTTTGTGGCCGCTGTTTGAAAAGTAGCGGCCGATAAGATCAAATTCTTTCACGGTAATTTTTAAACCCTTTTAGCGGCAGTCCATGCCGCCACGGTAAGGTTAGTCGCGCTCGTCTTTGCGCAATGTGCGCACTGCTTTATCCAGTGCACCATTAATGAACTTGTGACTTTCTTCAGCACCAAATGCTTTAGCAAGCTCAATCGCCTCATTAATAATTACGCGGTAAGGGACGTCAATGCGCTCGGTCAGTTCCAGCGTCGCAATGCGCAAGATTGCTTTTTCAATAGCGTCTAACTCTTCAGGCAAACGGCCAAGGTAAGGCTTGATGGTCGCATCAAGTTTGCTTGCGTTGTGTGCAACACCGCGAAGCAGAGCTTGGAAATACGCCATATCTACCTTTTGCATGTCGTTACTGGTGGCTAGCGCCAGTTCAACCTGCTGAATATCGTTGTGACTCATTTGCCATGAATACACGCCTTGCAGAGCGAGTTCACGGGCTTTACGACGAGCTGAAACTTTCACTTAATGTTTACCTTAAAGCTTTTCAACAGCATCGATAACGTTAACCATTTCCAGCGCACCAAGTGCAGCTTCTGCACCTTTGTTGCCCGCTTTGGTTCCTGAACGCTCGATAGCCTGTTCAATTGAATCTGTTGTAATTACGCCAAATGATACGGGTACACCGTATTCAAGAGAAACTTGCGCAAGACCTTTGTTACATTCGCCTGCTACAAAATCAAAGTGTGGCGTACCACCACGAATAACCGCACCTAGTGCGATGATGGCGTCAAATGACTTTTTCTCAGCTAATTTCTTAGCTACTACAGGTAACTCGTAAGCACCAGGTACACGTACTAACGTGATATCGTCATCACTCACTTCACCGTGACGCTCTAGTGTATCTAGTGCACCTTCAAGTAAGCTTTCAACTACAAAGCTATTAAAGCGTGATACAACGATAGCAAATTTCTTACCGGTTGCTCTGATATTACCTTCAATTACCTGCATGGATTCATTCCTCGAGAAAAAACGGCGCGAAGTATACCACAACTGCGCCCAAACTAAATCGATTGTTTCTTTAACTTCAACTATTCGTAAACGGGTACGTTAGCTTAACTCAATGTGGGAAGGGAGTGCTTGTCGCAAACCCTCCACCGCATGGATGCGGTGGCGGAGCGTACAAGGGTGTATTCACCGCGTGTTTGCGACAAGCACGCCCTCTCCACTTTAGCTCCGCCATACAGCTAAGTACTAGTCGTGCACGTACTCCACGACTTCAAGGCCGTAACCTGAAAGTGCGTGATATTTAATTGGCTTACTAAGAAGACGCATTTTGTGTACGCCCATTGATGCTAGAATTTGACTGCCTACACCAATAGTGCGTGACGACCCCTGCCAGTCAGCGCCAGTCGGGCGCTCGCCTCGGTCTTCTGCGGCAAAGCGGCGTACCTGACTTTCAATATGCTCTTCTTTACCTAATAGCACCAATACGCCACCGTCTTCTGAAATTTTGCGCATGCCATCTGCAAGCGTCATCGAGCGATGAATACCGCGGGTAGACCCAAGAAGATCACTAAACGTATTGTGAAGGTGTACACGTACAAGTGTCGGCTCATCTTCTTTAATTTCGCCTTTTTTAAGTGCGAAATGAAGTTGGTTGTCGATGCTGTCTTTAAACGTGTGAAGCTCGAAATCACCATACTCGGTTGGCATATTGCATTGAGCGACCTTTTGAATGGTGGTTTCGTTGAGATTGCGATATTCAATTAAATCAGCAATGGTGCCGATTTTAAGATTATGTTTTTCAGCAAACTTTTCTAGTTCTGGACGACGGGCCATCGTGCCGTCTTCATTGAGGATTTCTACAATAACCCCAGCAGGCTCTAACCCTGCCAAACGCGGTAAATCTACACCGGCTTCTGTGTGACCTGCGCGGTTTAACACGCCACCGTCTTTAGCAATTAGCGGAAAAATATGACCCGGCTGTACAATGTCTGTCGCTTTCGCGTCTTTCGCTACAGCAGCTTTAATGGTTGTTGCGCGATCTGCCGCCGAAATGCCTGTGGTCACGCCGGTTGCCGCTTCAATAGAAACAGTGAAGTTGGTAGAAAATTGTGCTTCGTTTTTATCCACCATAAGCGGAAGATTCAGGGTGCGACAGCGCTCTTGCGTCATTGGTAAACAAACTAAACCGCGAGCGTGGGTTACCATAAAGTTAATGGCTTCAGGCGTCACATGCTCTGCCGCCATTATCAAATCGCCTTCATTTTCCCTGTCTTCGTCATCCATCAAGATAACCATTTTACCTTGGCGAATGTCTTCAATTATTTCTTGTGTAGTGTTAAATGCCATGTTGTGTGCTTCTTGTAGGGTTATTTTCTTAAAAATCCGTTCTCGGCAAGAAATGCCATGTCAATGCCTTTGCTTTTTGGCTCGGCGGCTTTGTCGCCCAACATCAATCGCTCTAAATAGCGCGCAATAACATCAACCTCTAAGTTCACCGCTGTGCCCACCTTATAGCTCCCCATAATGGTTTCTTGCAATGTATGAGGAATGATCCAAAGCATAAATTCTGCGCCATTAACTTCGTTAACAGTTAAGCTGATACCATCAACGGTGATACTACCTTTATGCGCAATATATTTAGCCAAGGCTTCTGGCGCTTTTACCCAGAACTCTACGTAGTCTGAGTGCTTAATGATTTGTGTAACCTCGCCTACACCATCAACGTGACCAGAAACGATATGACCACCTAAACGGTCGCTTGGACGCATCGCTTTCTCAAGATTCACCGTAGAGCCTGCGCTGTAATGTGCAAACCCCGTTAATTTGATGGTCTCTGCCGACACATCTGCACAATAATAATCGGGGCCCATATCAGTAACGGTTAAGCAAACACCATTGGTCGCAATACTGTCGCCGAGTGCGACATCAGACATATCAAGCGTAGGCGATGAAACGGTAAGTCGAATATCGTTGCCACGGTTATCAAGCTTCTTAATTGTACCTAGCGCTTGAATAATTCCAGTAAACATAAAGTTCCTCTTTAATCGCGTTAACCACGGGTGTTGCTAACATCAGGACGGAAGATAAGCTTAATATCGTTACCCACTTGACGATTTTCAATAAGCGAAAGCGAAATACATTCATTTAGCGACGTGAACGCGGGTAAATTAACCATACTGACTCCCTTATCACCTAAAAGCTTAGGCGCTTGGTAGCATATAAGTTCATCCACCAGCCCTTCTTGCAATAATGCACCGGCAAGGCCTGGGCCTGCTTCCACCCACACTTCATTATATTGCTTATCGCCTAGTGCTGACATAAGTGAATGTAAATTGAGTTTACCGTCTTTTTCGTCCAGTTGGAGATAGTGCTGAGTAGCGGTGTCTGGGTGAGCCTGTGACGTCGCCGTGAACGTAATATTGCCGTCGTTAAAAAGTGTGTAGTCTCTACTAAGCTTACTTTTGCTATCTACAACCACACGGGCTGGTTGACGAATGTGTTCCAGAGGATAATTAGTGAACTGTGCTTCTTGTTCTCTAACCAACAAACTAGGGTTATCGGCTTTCACCGTACCCGAACCCGTCAATACTGCGCAACTTTGTGCACGATACTGTTGCACATCCCGCCTTGCTTCTGCACCAGTAATCCACTGACTTACCCCATTTTGAAGGGCTATTTTTCCATCTAGGCTAATGCCTAATTTCACGCGAACAAAGGGCCTACCGGTAAGCATGCGTTTAATAAACCCGGGGTTTAGCGCTGCGGCCTCAGCAGCCATCACTTCGCTTACCACTTCGATGCCTGCTTCCTGCAGAATGCTAATACCGTTACCGCATACGTTTGGATTCGGGTCGGTCATAGCAATAACAACACGCGCTACCTTTGCTTCTACCAAGGCAACAGCACAAGGCGGTGTGCGACCAAAATGACTACAAGGTTCAAGTGTAACGTATGCCGTCGCGCCCTTTGCGCCCTGCGGACGTGCGTTAGATGCTTGTCTTAATGCATGCACTTCGGCATGGGGTGTACCAGCTTGAATGTGATATCCCTGACCGAGCAATTGATTGTTTTCGTCAACAATTACACAGCCTACGCGAGGGTTAGGAGAAGTGGTAAAACGCCCTTGTTGGGCAAGCTGAATGGCTTTTGCCATCCAAAAATAATCGTTTTTAACCGTATCGTGGTTCACTTGGATTCCTGTTGTAGCCCTAAGTGCCTGATGTTTGAGAGGTCGCCGACTTAATCTCCTAATCGTGCAATCTCTTCTCCGAATTCACGAATATCTTCGAAAGAGCGATAAACGGAGGCGAACCGGACATAAGCAACTTTATCGAGTTCTTTGAGGGCTTTCATAATTAGGTTGCCGAGCAGTTCACTGCTCACTTCGCGTTCACCGGTTGCGCGCAACTGTGACTTAAGTGAGAGGATACATTGTTCAACTTTTTCTGTGCTCACAGGGCGCTTTTCGAGTGCGCGTTGCAAGCCTGCACGAAGTTTATCTTCGTTAAACGGTTCACGAGAACCATCGCGTTTAATAACGCGAGGCATCACGAGTTCGGCACTTTCAAAGGTCGTGAAGCGCTCGTGACACACCATACATTCACGGCGTCTACGCACCTGTTGCCCTTCTGCAACCAAACGAGAATCAATGACTTTTGTTTCTTGTTCTGAACAAAACGGGCAAAACATGAATAATCCTTAAATATTGCGTACTTAGGTATCTAAATTGAACCTAGACTAGTTAGTCCAGCATTAGTACCAAAGTACGCAATAAAACACAAACCTATTTATTTATAAACAGGGAATTGTGCGCAAAGTGCAACCACTTCGTCTTGAACACGTTTGATAACAGACTCCTCACCCATGTTATCTAGAATGTCGCAAATCCATGTTGCAACTTGCTTAGCTTGTTCTTCTTTGAAACCACGGCGAGTAATCGCTGGGCTACCAATACGAAGACCGCTGGTTACAAACGGTGAACGCGGGTCATTTGGCACTGAGTTTTTGTTTACCGTAATATTTGCGGCACCAAGTGCTGCGTCAGCATCTTTACCGGTAATGTCCTTGTCGATAAGGTCAAGAAGGAATAAGTGGTTGTCAGTACCGCCAGAAACGATGTTATAACCGCGCTCTTGCATTACAGAAACCATAGCTTTCGCATTTGCAACAACCTGCTGCTGATACACTTTAAATTCTGGCTGTAGTGCTTCTTTGAATGCAACCGCTTTAGCTGCGATCACGTGGCAAAGAGGGCCACCTTGGTTGCCTGGGAATACAGAGCTGTTTAGCTTTTTGTAAATCGCTTCATCGCCGCATGAAGAAAGGATTAAACCACTACGTGGGCCAGCAAGGGTTTTATGAGTAGTCGTTGTTACCACGTGAGCATGGGGAAGCGGGTTTGGATAAACGCCCGCTGCTACAAGACCTGCTACGTGCGCCATATCTACGAGCAAGTACGCGCCAACGCTATCAGCGATTTCACGGAATTTCGCCCAATCAACAATGCCAGAATACGCAGAGAAACCACCGATAATCATTTTCGGCTTGTGCTCTTTAGCAAGTGCCTCAACCTGAGCGTAATCGATTTCACCGGTTTCTTTGTTCAGACCATACTGTACAGCATTGTAGGTTTTACCAGAGAAGTTTACGTGTGAACCGTGAGTAAGGTGACCACCTTCAGAAAGGCTCATTCCCAATACCGTATCGCCTGCGTCAAGTAGTGCCATGAATACGGCAGAGTTAGCTTGTGAACCAGCGTGCGGTTGAACGTTCGCGTAGTCTGCACCGAATAGTGCTTTTGCACGATCGATAGCAAGTTGTTCAACAACGTCTACGTGCTCACAACCACCGTAGTAACGCTTGCCTGGGTAGCCTTCCGCGTACTTGTTAGTAAGCTGCGAACCCTGTGCTTCCATTACACGTGGGCTACAGTAGTTCTCAGAGGCAATTAGCTCTATGTGATGTTCTTGACGCTCAACCTCTTTAGACATTGCATCGGCTAATTCAGGATCGAAGTCGGCTATATTCATTTCGCGAGAAAACATGGGGGCTCCTTAACTGCGGTTTTTATATGGCGTTACGCACTGATTGCTCAAATTCGAGCCATATTCTAGTCATTTTCGGGGGCTTGTATACCGCTTTGTGACCAAATTAATATAAATGGCGCAGGTTTAACGAAATACCTGCGCCAGCGCGAGATCAGACCTGTTTTTCTAAGGCCTTAACACGGTCAAATAAACTACCAATTTTGGCAAGGCGAACCGTATTTTTGCGCCAGTCACGGTTGGTTTGTGCTGGCTGGCCAGAAGAATAAACGCCCGGTTCAGTGATATCTTGTACAATCATGGTATAGCCAGTCACCTGAACATTATCGCAAATGCTAATGTGGCCATTAATGCCCACTCCACCACCGATAATAACGTGCTTGCCGATATGACAGCTACCAGCAATACCTGTAGCGCCGCAAATACAAGAGTGATCACCAATAATACAGTTGTGGCCAATTTGTACTTGGTTATCGATAATAACGTTAGTGCCTAAAATCGTATCTTCCATGGCGCCGCGGTCAATGCTGCTGCTTGCGCCAATCTGACTGTCGTCACCAATGCGAACCGACCCTGTTTGTGGAATAGGGATCCAAACGCCTTTATCATTTGCGTAACCAAAGCCTGCCGCACCAATAACTGTTTGGCTATGAATTGTCACGCGCTTACCAATCACAACGTCATGATAGATAGTTACGTTCGGGTGAATGGTACAGCCTTCACCAATATGGGTACCTCTACGAATAACCGTATTCGCGCCTACAGTAACTCTATCGCCTAAAACCACGTTCTCTTCAATGATTACATTGTGGCCTAGCGATACATCACTGCCGATGCGGGCAGATGGCGCAATAACCGCTGTCTCAGCAATACCTGTCGCTACCGCTGGAGTAGTATCAAACAACTGAGCGATAAGGGCGAACGCTGCATGAGGGTTTGCCACAACCAACGCTGGAACTGGGCTATCATCTATTAAGTTTTTGTGCAGAATTACCGCACCAGCCTGAGTATCTTTTAACTGCGGCTTGTATTTAGGATTGGTCAGAAACGAAATTTGGTGCGATGCTGCACCGGATAACGTACCTACTGCAGAGATAGTAATGTTTCCATCGCCCTGCACTTCCCCACTTACATGTTTGGCAAGCTCTTCCAGACTGTATGTGCGTTTACTCATAGCGGTCATCATAATTACCTGTTCAGAGATATGAATAGTGTTGAGTCTATCGCTTTGGGTTCTTTATTGCTGTTTGCTAGCTCACCCTAAAGCCCATGTTTACTCATGCTTATAAAAACAAGTTTACCTTAAATCAACTCGCCAACCGATGCATAAATCGATCTTTTTGGCATGAGTGATTAAAATATCGCCAAGCACAAATACACTAAGCGTAAGTAACTGGCACAAACTACCCTGTTACGAGTAGAATAGACCACAATCACTTTTTTATTTTTCACCGCTTATTCAGCGAGGATAGAGCATGGCGCAATACGTTTACAGTATGCATCGCGTGGGCAAAATCGTCCCACCTAATAGACACATTCTAAAAAATATCTCACTTAGCTTTTTCCCAGGCGCCAAAATTGGTGTGCTAGGTCTAAACGGTGCAGGTAAATCTACCTTACTTCGCATTATGGCCGGCGTAGATACCGACATCGAAGGTGAAGCGCGTCCTCAACCGGGCTTAAAAGTGGGCTACCTTCCACAAGAGCCTCAGCTTGATGAAACAAAAGATGTTCGCGGCAATATAGAAGAAGCCGTCGCCGACGTTAAACACGCATTAACTCGCCTAGATGAAGTATATGCAGCTTATGCAGAAGTAGACGCTGATTTTGACGCCCTTGCTAAAGAGCAGGGCGAGTTAGAAGCTATTATTCAAGCCAAAGATGGCCACAACTTAGAAAATGCATTAGAGCGTGCTGCTGATGCCCTTCGCCTTCCAGCGTGGGATGCGGACGTTAGCAAACTATCTGGTGGTGAACGCCGCCGTGTAGCGCTGTGCCGCCTACTTCTAGAAAAGCCTGAAATGTTGCTTCTAGACGAACCCACTAACCACTTAGACGCAGAATCAGTCGCATGGCTAGAGCGTTTCCTTCACGATTATGAAGGTACGGTAGTCGCTATTACCCACGATAGATACTTCCTTGATAACGTTGCAGGTTGGATTTTAGAACTTGACCGTGGTGAAGGTATTCCGTGGGAAGGTAACTACTCTTCTTGGTTGGAGCAAAAAGAAAACCGACTTGAGCAAGAAGAGCGTACCGAAACGGCGCGTATGAAGAGCATGAAACAGGAACTTGAGTGGGTACGCTCAAACCCGAAAGGTCGTCATGCTAAAAGTAAAGCTCGTATGGCCCGCTTTGAAGAACTATCTACCAGCGATTACCAAAAGCGTAATGAAACCAATGAGATTTTCATTCCACCAGGTGAACGCTTAGGTGACAAGGTTATTGAAGTAAGCAACCTTAAAAAGTCGTATGGCGATCGCGTACTTATCGACGACTTAACGTTTAAAGTACCAAAGGGTGCCATTGTAGGTATCGTTGGCCCTAACGGCGCGGGTAAATCAACCTTGTTCAGAATGCTTACCGGTGCTGAGAAACCTGATTCAGGCACCATCGATTTAGGTGAAACCGTTCAAATTGCTGCGGTAGAACAGTTCCGCGACCACATGAACGAAAACAACACCGTGTGGAAAGAAATTTCTGACGAACAAGACATTATTCGCATTGGTAACTTTGAAATTAACAGCCGCGCCTACTGCAGCCGTTTTAACTTTAAAGGCACCGACCAGCAGAAGTTCATCAAAGACTTGTCAGGTGGTGAGCGTAACCGTGTTCACCTTGCGAAACTGCTTAAAGCAGGCGGTAACGTATTGCTACTGGATGAGCCAACCAACGACCTAGACGTAGAAACACTTCGCGCCTTGGAAAACGCGTTGTTGGAGTTCCCAGGCTGTGCCATGATTATCTCGCACGACCGTTGGTTCCTAGACCGTGTAGCAACACACATTATGGATTACCGCGATGAAGGTAACATCAACTTCTTCGAAGGTAACTACTCAGACTACGAAAGCTGGTTGAAGCAAGAATTTGGACAAGATGTGGTTGAACCGCACCGCCTTAAATATAAGCGTATGTCTAAATAACACAAAATCAGAGATGTAAGATCTGTATCTCTGCTTTACGCCTAAAGCCGCTATCGCTGATAGCGGCTTTTTTATTTGTTCGCTTTTCATTGCGAACCCTCGCAAATTAGCCAATACTAATACCAGTTCGCATAGGTCATTACCCATGCGGACTGGTATAACAGCGTTAATGATAACTGGGTATTTGAAAAATGACGGACAAGCGCCAATTTCAACGGGTGTCACTGAATGTAAATGGCACACTAGCACACAATGACATTAGTATTGATGTGGTAGTCAGCGACGTATCGCTTCAAGGCATTAAACTTCAAGCTACCGAAACGGCGTTGTCACAATTACCCTTCGACAGTCACGACCCTTATACTGCTACCTTCCAAGCAAATGAAGACAGTCCTGTAATAACCCTCTCTATTTCGCAGTTGTATCGTCATGCCGACAGTAGAAAAGAACGGGTTTCATTAGGCTGTAAAGTTGAACGAATGGATGTAGACAGCATTAGCGCTCTTCGCCGTTTAATTACCTTAAACAGCGACGACGCCAGTATTGAAGAGAAAGACCTGAATGCATTAGTTAATGCGGTTTATCAGGCGCCACATTAACCTTTAAAAAACGCGTTTCACTCGTTTAATGCAGGAAAGGCCTATTAAATGGGCCTTTCAATTTAACAGGCACCGTCAACACTTTACTTAAATGTTGAGCCTTTCGCATTACTCAAGCGCGTCTAACGCCTCAGATAAGCGCGCTACCGGCACCACTTTCATACCATTAATGGCTTGCTTAGGCGCATTGGCTTTTGGCACGATCGCCCGCTTAAAACCATGTTTCGCTGCTTCGATAATGCGTTCCGTTCCGTTAGGAACCGGGCGAATCTCGCCGGCTAGCCCGACTTCGCCGAATACAATTAAATCTCTGGGCAGCGAGCGATTTCTAAAGCTTGAAATCATGGCCAATAATAAGGCTAAGTCTGCACTGGTCTCTGATACTCTTACACCGCCTACCACGTTGACAAAAACGTCTTGATCGTTCATTTGCACATTGCCATGGCGATGCAAAACCGCGAGCAGCATAGACAAACGGTTCTGATCCAACCCTACAGCGATTCGCCTTGGGTTCGACATCTGCGAATAGTCTACCAACGCCTGTATTTCTACAAGTAACGGGCGGGTGCCCTCCCAGATAACCATAACGCTAGACCCTGGCGTTTCATTGTCACCTCGACTTAAAAATATGGCCGATGGGTTGCTTACCTCTTTAAGGCCTTTTTCTGTCATGGCAAACACGCCGAGCTCATTTACCGCACCAAAGCGGTTTTTATGACTTCGAAGCGTACGGTAGCGACCATCACTTTCTCCTTCCAGCATCATAGAGCTGTCGATACAGTGCTCAAGAACTTTCGGACCCGCCAAGTTACCGTCTTTCGTTACATGGCCAACAATGAACATAGCAATATGATTTTGCTTGGCAAAGCGAGTTAAATACGCCGCGCTTTCTCGTACTTGCGACACACTGCCTGGCGCAGACTGAACGTCTGACACGTGCATCACCTGAATAGAGTCGATAACCATAATTTTAGGCTTTTTCGTAAGGGCTAAATCGCAGATAGTTTCCACGTTTGTTTCGGCTAACATCATCAGCTTGTCGTCAGGTAGATTTAAGCGCTTTGCTCGCATGGCGACTTGCTGAAGCGACTCTTCCCCCGTGACATAAAGCGCGGTTTCACTTTTTGCCATCTGACACATTACTTGAAGCAGAAGCGTACTCTTGCCTGCACCTGGCGAGCCACCAATTAACATAGCTGCCCCAGGGACTATCCCGCCCCCTAGCACTCTATCTAGCTCTTTAAATGTTGACGAGAATCGCGGTAGTGATTCGAGATCTATTGCATTTAATGTCTCAATTTTGGCAGCGGTTTGCCCAGCATAGCCTGACGTGGTTTGGCGTGCGACACTTTTGGCACTTGCAACCACAAACTCACTTATCGTATTCCACGCTTTACACTCCGAACATTGACCTTGCCAGCGAGGGAACTCTGCACCGCAGTCAGAACACACATAAGCAGTTTTACGTTTTGCCATATTCCAGTTTTATCCATTGCTTAAAAAGAGTATTCTAACACTTAACAACGGTGAAATAAGCACAAACCTAAGGTCAGTTCTCCTCCAGTAAAACGGTACAAAAGTATAACGACTTTACGGGTTAATGAGTTTTGCTGATTTGCCGATAACAACTAAAATAATGATACTAAACAACAAAGTTGCGCATTCATGAGTCAAGATTTAAAGCAATATGCTGATATTATTGAACAGCTAAAGCCCATGGTTAATGAGCCGGAGTTTAACCAGGTATTGCTTCAAACTGCATCTGATGTGCCGAAAGAAAAGCGCTTCCTCATCAAAATGGAAGTGAAACGCCTAGCCAAACCCTGTATGCGCACCATAGACTTGCGTGGTCATGTTGACGGAAAGTGCAATAAATATGTACACGAAGGACGTAGCCATTACATGGATGACGTCGCTGTTGACAAGTTTGAAGAGCAGTTGAGGGTATTTGGCCGATATACTTACGGTGTTTACGAAGCGGTACAAAACACCGAAAACAACTTTCGCTTAATGCGCGAAAAAGAACTCGCACAAGAACGCGCTGATAAAGAAAATCCTGAACTCAAAAAGCGCTCGGCAGTATTGGAGCAGTTTAAAGTTCCTACCGTAAACCTGCTTGATTACAGACAGCGCAACACTGAACGCATGAACTTCGCTGTGGCTGTAGAGTTATTTAATAGCGCCAATCAATCAATGCGCGGTTTGAGTGTTGATATATCTCTTGAAGGCTTGCAGGTAAAACTCTCTAAAGACGCGTTTTTCAAAAAAGGAGAAACGCTGTTTATATTCTTTAGGGGCTTAGAGAATGAATTTGCCATGGACAAAAAGAATGGCATTGCATATAAGCTCGTAAAGATAATAACTAAAAACGATGTTAACTATCTTGCCTTGCAACGAGATAAAGAAAAGCCAAGCCCCGCATTCGACAAATTCTTAGAAAGCTTTATACACGGCAATAAACGCCGATATAAAGTTAATATGAGCAATACGATTGAGGCGATTACCAGTAAAATTTGTGAGCAGTACTTTTCGCCGCGTAGCCCCACGCTGCCGGTGTATATAGACGTCATTAATAAAACGCTGGTTCCCCGGTTTGCTATGGTTAACGAAGTGAACCGCGAAACCGTACAGTATTGGCAAGACGAAGACGATAACTGTCGATTGAACTTCTTACTCACCCAGGAAAGGCTTATGCGCTTATTGCAGAAGTCAGAAGAAGTAAGAGAGATTTTCGTATTTAGTTTTACTCATTTGCAGAACGACAAGGTCTACTTTTACTCAGCGTCTTACGAGGAACTCTTGCAAAAAGACGTACTAACCCGAGTATTTTTAGGGTTTGGCTCTAAAAAAGCGAGTTGGCGTGTATTTAAAATAACCTTAACAGAGGTTGACCCTGAGCAGGCCCATATTCCGCTTTCCATTCCGGATTCTGTCGGTAATAAAGTTAAAAAACTGAACACTCCGCCATCGGCTCGACTAATGTCAAAGCTGAAAAACCTGCGATTCTTGGCACACGTAACCGATGTAACCTCAGTAACAGGGCAAGAGACCTACAACGAGTTTAAGTTTAATCGAGAAAACCTCTCTCATCTGCGAAATTTTGGGCATCCGCGCAATCGCGCTCCTTCGAATGTTCAGGTTGTCAGGTTTAAATATGAAGAGCAACGCATTGAAAGTCGCTATCAGCTGAGAACCCAAATTGAAGCTCGCTTCAATAATGAAGAACTGGTGCACAAAGGGATCAGCGAAGATATTTCGGTGCATGGACTTGGACTTCGTATAGAGTTGAGCAAAGAATATAAAGGTAATTTAGAGGGCAAAGTAGAAGTCGCTTTCCCTCGTCTGCAAGAAATTGCCAGTTCCTTTGATGTCATGCATTTGCAATACGAAATCATTTATCACAATGTCGACAAGAACATTCTTCATTTAAAAACTATGCCGGGCGACGAAGGCAAAAGTGCTAGAAACTTCTTTGAAGAACTGATTAAAAAGAACAAAGGCAGCCTTAAAGTAGAGAACGACGAAGAAGAAGTACCAGGCATGGGACAGGCGCTTCGATGTATTAATGCGCGAAACGCTACTTCCCTATCCTTCTTAATGAGTAAGGAAGGTGTTCGCTACACTCCACAGGCTTGTATTGTTGGAAAGCAGGACGAACGCATAACCACCCTAACCACGCAATACGCCGAACGTGGGCAAGTGAATTTAGAGTTTCTCTTTAGAGACAGAAAACAAGATATACCTTTTGTACAAAGTGGCATTAAGGCCGTTAAGCTTGAAAATATGCCGTTGCGACAGGAATTATTTATCTCATTCGATGCATCACAAAAAGAGCCGCGAATGGCGATCATTCCTCGCTATTCCGATAAATTCGAAAATAACGAGCAGCGCCGAGCGTTTATTAGAGAAGCTATGGTTCGCGGCCAGTTCGTAGCTATTCATGTCATGCTAACCACAACTGGCAAGCCAGACATGACCATGCTGCAAACGGAAATCAATTACGTCACCATGTACGCCATGCACCGGGCCCGTGAGCTAGAGAAGAAAATGTGGAGTATTGCAGCGTGTTCTCACCTGGTCGATGTCACAGATGAAGTGCTTATAAGATACGGCTTTACAGTAGAAGATATCACGGCTAATAAAACGTTAAAAAGTGCGGTTCAACCTAAAGCCATTGCGCGCAACGCGTAGTGAAATCGCAAAGCCTATCAATTTAAATGAGCCCGTAGGTTAAGACCCATCACGGGAGGATTTTAATCACAAGATTTTGAAAACTTGTGGCCGGTGAAAGGTAATCGATAAAGTGTGAAGCGCTAGTTTTATTGCCCCAAAACTAGCGCTTGTATTACAGACTCTCGTTAACTACTTGTCTAGAAAATACAGAAGGCTATGTAAACTGCCAATGCGGATTGCCACATCCGCCTTTTCATTAACCAGTGGCTTACCGTGACACGCCACGCCTAGCGCTGATTCAGCCATCATGACCAAATCGTTAGCCCCATCCCCCATAGCAACGGTTTGTTTGGCTGAAATTTGCCACTTCTCGGCAAGGGCGTTTACGGTTCGCGCCTTAACGTCTGCATTGACAATTTCACCCTCTACTTTTCCAGTCAGCTGCTCGTTTTTCACCGCAAGCGTGTTAGAAATGGCAAAATCGAGTCCAAGCCTTGCTTTTAGGTGGTCAGCGAAAAAGGTGAATCCACCTGAGGCGATCGCTAATTTCCAATTATGCTGTTTCAAGTGAGTAAGCAAGGCTTGAATGCCGGGCATGATAGGTATGCTGTCACGAATTTGATTAAGGTGACTAACTGGCACGCCTTCCAAGCAGGCCACTCTATGCGTTAAGCTATCATTAAACGCAATTTCTCCACGCATTGCCTTAGCGGTAACTTCTGCCACCTGCTCGCCAACACCCGCCAATTTAGCTATTTCATCGATACATTCAATCGCGATGACAGTGCTATCCATGTCCATGACCAGTAGTCCTGGCTCAGACAATGAGGGGCGAGAGCCCTGCAAACCAACATCAACATTATATGCCTTGGATACGTCGCCCAGCAGTGGCTTAATCTGCTCAAGTTCAGTGTTTTGCAAAGCACCTCTAATTTCTATTACATCATCCCCCATTTGCTTGTGTAAATGATGGAAAGCAGCGCTAGAAGGAGTAAACACATCGTTGAGTTTAATTAAAACGCTGTGCAGTAGATAAGGTGTTACAGCTTGACCAATAACGGTTAACGTATGTGAATACGCACTGTCGTTGTGACTATTGCTAACTACATGAGACAAAAAAGAAGCTAAATGGATATCGTCATTATCGATATTATTAAGAAGAGTGTCTTTCATAACGCACACAGAAACTGCGGTGATTGGCAAATGGTGCTCTAATGCTAACCAATTAGGCTAACTAATAAAATATCTCCTTTTAAATTATTTCGAATTATCCTACTGTTAGGCAACCCTCGTGACTTTATGGAAAAGCGAATTGGTAGACGGGCTAAGCAAAGCAGCTTCACAAACAAAGAATGACTCGCATTCGTTGTACACAGTTCTAAAGCGATTGTTCCACACAATAGTAGTTAGTGCGGTGTTTGCTTTGATAGTGGTATTGCTTCTGTTATTCCAACAATACCAAAACGACTGGCTTACCGTGCAAACTCGCTTCTCTGGTGAGAGCATAGCAAGGCAGTATGCAAAACTGCTACAACCTGCCTTTATCGCTGACGCACTTTCGAATCAGGAAACTGAGAACAATGTAGATTCCGCGCTATCTGATACTCTCACTCAACGGGAGTATATTGAAAGTGTCGCCTCTATTTTGGTCGACGAGCCACACATTCTTGCCTTGTCTGTGTTTGATAAGGACGGGAGGTATATTGCTCCTTTGCCTCAAATTGCCAGTGTGGTGTCGATGAGTCAGTCGCAAAGTGTAACGCCGCTAACCTATGTTGGCGTTATCACTGACGATAATGAAAATTTACTAGGTTATGTGAATATTCACATGAACACGCAGGCTGTCCTCGAGAGTCCACTGACATTGCGTTACCAGCTTGCTCTTATTGCGTGTATTCTCGTCTTTTTAGCGCTCATGCTAGGTATTTACCTAACCCGGGCCTTTTATAAATCTCGTCCATGGTTTATTCAGGTAATCGAATCAAAAAGAAATAAAGAGAAGCGCTAGATAGCTAGTTTGGAAGTCTATGCTTCACTTCCAGCATCAATATTAAATAGTCGAGTGTAGTTCGCTGTGGTGGTGGACACTATTTCTTTATGTGACATGCCATAGCGGTCGCTTATAACATCAACGACATCTGATAAATAACGAGGTTCGTTTGCTTCTCCTTGTCTACCGCACATGGGCATATCCGGGGCATCCGTTTCTAAAAGCAATTTATCAAAATGGTGTTCTAACAAAAACCCAAGGGTGTTTCGTGTTTTTTGAGCACGCTCATAGGTAATCGTACCGCCTATACCTAGGTAAAACCCTCTTTCAATATACCCTTTGGCCGCTTCAATACTTCCTGAAAAAGCATGTACAACGCCTATACCTTGGTATTTGGTTTGCTTCAATGCTTCAACTAGCAGGTGATGACTTTTTCTGTGATGTAAAATTACGGGTAACGATACTTTATCGGCAAGTTTCAAATGGTTATGTAGCGCTTCCTTTTGAAGCGCTAATGGCACGCTTATATGCCCATCGATACCTGTTTCCCCCACGGCTTTTACCGAAGGGTGCAAGTTAGCCGTAGCGTCCTCAAGTTGACGAAGACTCTTCTTGAGTGTTTGCTCTGGCTTTTCAAGCTCACTGCCAGTTAAAAAATAAGGATGGAGTCCAAGCGCAGTATCAATAGATAAAAGGCTTTCATAGCGTTCATTGAGCGCTTGTAACGCCTGCCAAGATTCGGGGGTAATGCTAGGCGCCATGATGCGGGTAAGCCCTGCGGCTTTGGCGCTTTCTAATGCAACTCTAAGATCTTTCTTTTGTGCAAGTAAGTCGAGATGGCAATGACTATCAATCACGGTTTCGATGCCTCCTTGTTACTTATCTCGCCGCACGCTATCTACAAGCTCAATAGTTAAACGGGCTCACATTCTAGTGAAGTACTTTAGCGGGAACGAAAGGTGAACGTATTCCCTACGGCATAAGGCGCTGTGTTACCCACGCGCCATCTTCAGTTTTGTTGTATTCAAAGCGGTCATGTAGCCTATCTTCTCCACCTTGCCAAAACTCAATTTGATGAGGCACGATCCTGAAACCGCCCCAAAAGTCCGGCACGGGAAGCTCTTTGTTAGCAAACTTATCTTTTAACTGCTTAAACTGGGTCAGTAGAAGCTCCCTGCTGCCAATAGGTTTGCTTTGTTTTGACGCGTACGCTGCTAGCTGACTGTCTTTCGGTCGCGAAAAGAAATAAGCAGCATTCTCAGAAACAGAAAGCTTTTCAACGCTGCCACATACGCGAACCTGACGCTCCATAAAAAACCAGGGAAAGTGGCACGACACTTTAGGGTTTACCGCTAACTCTTGTGCCTTACGGCTGCCTAAGTTAGTGAAAAACACAAAGCCCTTTTCACTGACATCTTTTAACAAAACAATACGCTGAGAGGGTTGGCCGTTGGCATCGACGGTGGCAACCGTCATTGCAGTAGGATCAGGAATTCCGGCGTCTATGGCGTCTTTTAACCATTTATCGAACATGATAAATGGACTTGAAGTAATATCTGACTCACTCAAACTGCCCTTTGAGTACTGCCTGCGCATATCTGAAATTGCCATATACCGCTCCTAAAAAGAAGTTGTTGTGCCTGCTAGAGATGTTGGAACCGAGTAAATAAACCACCGTGTAAATGCTCACATAAGCGCATCTAACTGAGGTAGTTGTCCACAAGCCATCAGCTACACCACTTGGCGAAAATGCTGACTCACTATCTTTGCTAATATAACGTGCTAATATAACGCCAGTTACAGCTAACTAGCGTTATAAAGATAATATTAGCGTGAACTAGAAGTTACTGTCGTCACCGTAACCTAGAGAGCGTAGAGCACGTTCATCATCAGCCCAGCCTTGTTTCACTTTCACCCAAAGTTCTAGAAATACTTTGTTGTCGAACAAGTTTTCCATATCTTTACGCGCTTGCTCACCAATGGTTTTCAAATGCTTTCCGCCTTTGCCGATGATCATGCGTTTTTGGGTTTCACGCTCTACCAAAATCAGACCGCTGATACGATAAACACCGTTGTCAGCCATTTTGAATTGCTCAATTTCCACAGTAGTAGAGTAAGGCAGTTCATCGCCGGTAAAGCGCATAAGCTTTTCGCGAATGATTTCAGCAGCCATAAAGCGGCTTGAGCGGTCAGTAATGTAATCTTCTGGGAAGAAAAACTCACTTTTAGGTAGCGACTTGGCCACTAACTCTCTAATTTCGTCAACCATTCGGCCCTGTTTAGCACTGATAGGGATCATGTGCTCAAACGGGTGCTTTTCGCCAAGCTTTTTAAGGTGAACCATAAAGTTTTCTTTATCTTCAACCTTATCCATCTTGTTTACGATGAGATAGCAAGGAAGGTTTGCTTGTTTAACCTTACTTAATACCATTTCATCTTCGGCGTTGAATCGGTCGCCCTCTACAACAAAAAGAACAAGGCCAACTTCAGCCAAAGAGCTTGATGCCGCGCGGTTCATATAGCGATTGATCGCGCGCTTTTCGTCTTGGTGAAGCCCAGGGGTATCAACGTAAATCGCTTGATAATCACCGTCGGTGTCTATACCAAGAATGCGGTGGCGAGTAGTTTGCGGTTTACGCGAAGTTATACTTACTTTTTGACCTAGCAAGCGATTGAGCAAGGTCGATTTACCCACATTAGGGCGACCTACTATGGCAACTAGGCCACAGCGAGTTTGAATATCAGGCGTTTCTGGCAAATTCGATTCATCATGCGTTGTCATCAAGCTTCTCCAATGTTAAACGAGCAGCTTCTTGTTCTGCTTTTCGGCGGCTATTGCCAGACGCCACTACCGCTTCTGGTAGACTTTCTACCTGACAGCTAACTTCAAAAGTCTGAGCATGATCTTTCCCTGAAATAGATAGCACTTCATAGGTTGGCAGCGCTTGTTTACGACCTTGTAAAAACTCTTGGAGACGAGTTTTACTGTCTTTAGGGTGGGCATTAGGGTCTAGTTTGTTTATGCGGGTTTCCCATAAACGGCCTATAACGCCTCGTACCTCGTCCATACCGGAATCGAGGTAAATTGCGCCCAAAATAGCTTCAACTGCATCGGCTAAAATCGAACTCCTGCGATGACCACCACTTTTGAGCTCACCGGGACCTAAGTTAAGTAGTTCACCCACGCTGGCTTCCTTTGCAAGTTCTGCCAGTGTGTCTCCTTTAACCAAAGTAGAGCGCATTCGTGTGAGTTTGCCTTCTGGCACCGTTGGAAAACGTTTAAACAGCGTTTCCCCGACAATCATGCCTAAGATAGCGTCACCCAAAAATTCTAGTCTCTCGTTGTGCTGTTTAGCCGCACTGCGATGAGTAAGCGCTTGCTCCAATAGAGCTTCATTGGTAAATGTGTAGCCTATCGCCTTGTACAGACGACGATATTTATCAATTCCCTGCATTAATGAATGCCACCTGCTCGCTCAAATCGAACACCTGTTGGTACCCAAGTTGGAAGGAAGTCTGACGGGCTGCGCTCAAATTCAAATGAAATCCAAATCGCCACCGCTTTTCCAACCAAGTTTGCATCTGGCACAAAACCCCAGAAACGGCTGTCGCGGCTGTTGTCACGGTTATCGCCTAGCACGAAATACTGACCTTCTGGTACAATCCACTCATTGCTGCGCGTTCCAGGCTGGGTATAAAAATTAACCGGCGAAATTTCGCGCACTGGGTGACGCAAAATGTCATGCTCTACTGTGCCTAAATCTTCGGTGTAACGCATAAGTTGCGCCATGTCTTGTACGAACTCACCACGCTCTTGGAACGTCAGCGGTACGGCTTTCAATTTAGGACAGTTGTTACCAGTCTCACACTTCGGTTTGATATAAACCTGTTTATTTTGGTAAACCACAGTATCGCCCGGTAAACCGATCACGCGCTTAATGTAGTCTATTGAAGGCTCTTCAGGGTACTTGAAAACAACCACATCACCACGCTCTGGAACACCAGTTTCAATAAGCTTACTTCTGAAAACCGGGTCTTTCACGCCATAGGCAAATTTTTCAACCAAAATGAAGTCACCCACTAACAGGGTAGGCATCATTGAACCTGAAGGAATTTGAAATGGTTCATATAAAAACGAACGCAATACTAATACGAAAGCAATAACAGGGAAAATCTGTTGCGAAGTATCAACAAGGTACGGCAGCTGAGGATCTTCTCCATAGCCCGCTCCTTCTGCGATTGCCGCAGCCTGTAAACGTGCTTTTCGCTTTGGTGCAAACACTAGGCTATCCACTAGCCAGATTAATCCTGTTATTAAGGTGAGTGCCACCAAAATCAAGGAGAAGTAATTAGCCATTATTTGCCCACCTTTAATACTGCAAGGAACGCATCTTGTGGCAATTCAACATTACCCACTTGCTTCATTCGCTTTTTACCTTCTTTCTGCTTTTGAAGTAGTTTCTTCTTACGGCTTACGTCACCGCCGTAACACTTCGCGATTACGTTTTTACGTAGCTGTTTCACTGTACTTCTAGCAACAATATGGTTACCGATAGCCGCCTGAATAGCGATATCGAACATTTGTCGTGGAATAAGCTCGCGAAGCTTTTCGACCAGCTCACGACCACGGCCTTGAGAGTTTTCTCTGTGCGTAATTACCGCTAACGCGTCTACACGTTCACCATTAATAAGAATATCAACACGTACCATGTCTGATGTCTGGAAACGCTTAAAGTTGTAATCAAGCGATGCAAAACCACGGCTCGTAGATTTCAAACGGTCGAAGAAATCGAGCACCACTTCTGCCATTGGCAGCTCATAAGTTACCGCCACTTGCTTACCGTGGTATGTCATGTTGGTTTGCATACCGCGCTTTTCAACGCAAAGTGTAATTACGTTGCCTAGATACTCTTGTGGCACAAGAATATTGGCTTCAACCATCGGCTCACGAATTTCTGCAATATCGTTTACCGGAGGCAGTTTTGCTGGGCTATCTACGGTAAGGATTTCGCCCTTGGTTGTTTCTACTTCGTAAATTACCGTTGGCGCAGTGGTGATAAGACCTAAGTCATATTCACGTTCTAAACGCTCTTGAATGATTTCCATGTGCAGCATGCCAAGGAAACCAATACGGAATCCAAAACCTAGCGCAGCGGAGCTTTCTGGCTCATAAAACAGTGAAGCGTCATTCAGGCTTAATTTCGCAAGGGCATCACGGAAATCTTCGTAGTCATCAGAGCTTATTGGGAAAATACCGGCATAAACCTGTGGTTTAACCTTTTTAAAGCCAGGAAGCATTGCGTCAGCTGGCTCACGTGCCAAGGTAATGGTGTCGCCCACAGGCGCGCCTTGGATATCTTTAATCCCAGCAATGATAAAGCCTACTTCACCGGCTCTTAATGTGCCTGTATCGAGTGGTTTAGGCGTAAACACACCAATTTTATCCACCTGGTGAGTTTGTCCGTTAGACATAATTTGAATTTTATCTTTCTTACTCAACTGACCTTCGACAATACGTACCAGTGAAACAACGCCTTGATAGTTGTCAAACCAAGAATCGATGATCAGCGCCTTAAGTGGCGCTTCGCGGTCACCTTCTGGCGGCGGAATTTTATTTACAATAACTTCAAGTACATCTTCAATACCGATACCAGTTTTTGCTGAGCAGCGCACAGCGTCCAGTGCATCGATACCAACAATATCTTCAATTTCTTCTGCAACGCGGTCTGGTTCAGCCTGAGGCAGGTCGATTTTATTTAGTACAGGCACTACTTCCATATCCATCTCAATGGCGGTATAGCAGTTTGCCAATGTTTGTGCTTCTACGCCCTGACCTGCATCAACAACCAAAAGCGCACCTTCACAGGCAGCAAGAGAACGAGATACTTCATAGGTAAAGTCAACGTGTCCAGGAGTGTCGATGAAGTTAAGCTGATAAGTTTCACCGTCACGCGCTTCGTAGTTCAGCGTTACGCTTTGCGCTTTGATAGTAATACCGCGCTCTTTTTCCAGGTCCATTGAGTCGAGAACCTGTTCAGCCATTTCACGGTCTGTTAGCCCTCCACAATGCTGGATTAGACGGTCTGACAGCGTAGACTTACCGTGGTCGATGTGGGCGATAATACTGAAGTTACGAATGTGCGATTGTTGCATAATGCTGGAAATTACCTGCAGAAAAATTCATTAAACAAAAAATGCTGCTTGCCTTGCTTAAAGGGTTATACGCAGCGCGTGCGGATTTTACCCATTTCTGGCGCGAAAAGCGAATTGGCGTGGTGGAAAAATTATTACTTTCAAGAAACATAACGAATGGAAGTGGCAACCTGACGTGACTTCCTCGGCCTATCTCAAAACTTGGCTACATTGATGAGCGTGAGTTAACACTATAATCTCGTATAAATTGGCCTCGTATAAAACGGCCTCGTATGGAGCAGTCCTGTATTAAACCATTGAGCAGCGTAAAGCCCTTCAAAAAATCAATGTTCTACTGCACTGTGCTCTTGTTGACCCAATAGGACAGGTTGATATTTCGTACGTTCTACACGACGCAACTTGTAAGCAATTAGCTTATAGGTAAAGAAGGTTACTAACCCACTTGGCAGCATGGCCCATAACTCGTGAGTAAATCCGTTACTACTAAGTAATGATATCGACACCGAATATGCCCCGATAAACGCTATAAGCGGTAGCAAATACAACCAAGCCGATGCACTTAAAATACCTGCTTCCGGTATGCCTACAGTCACTTCTTGGCCAACCCGCACAGGCATGGGAGTACGCAGCGTCAACTGCTGCGTTTTCGGTGCAAGCGCACGAGAAATAACGCCGGTACCACAATCACTTTGTGCTTGGCATGCGTTACAGGTCGATTTAATCGCTGCTTCTACGGTGACCGTATCACCATTAACGGCAACTACGGTGGCGGTTTCTCTTATCATTGTTACTCAATTAAGCGGTTATTCACTTACACTGCTGACGGGGCGTAAAGACGTAGCAATAGCGTTAGCGGTTTGCAAAGGTATTTCTCCCACCACTGTCACCTGGGCTTTGCCGTCTGTCAACGTTAAGAACGTACTCACTTCATTGCGCAGCGCCAGCGTTTCACCTAACGCATCTTCCGCAGGCTGAACATACACAGATACGTCAACCAATCCATCTGAAAAGAGTTTATATTCTACAATCTGTCCTGTTAAGGCCAATCGTCTTGTATCTTGCTTTATTTCTCGCATGCCAGCCGGCAAATAGGTGACATCCCATTTGTGTGCACGATTTGGCGTGTTGCTCAGCGCCATGGGCGCGGGTAACGACGCAGAATTAATTCGTGAGAAATAATCAGCAGGCTCTGGCGATATCGCAAAGGCCGTGACCTGAATCTGCTCTAATAGCGCCCCTTGCAAATCAAGCATGTTCAGTTTGAGCAACATACCAGACGACTCATCCAGCCACAGTTGATAACCAAATCGCGTGTTATCTCGGCTGACTATTCGAATTTGTTGCGCTGAACGTCCTGCCACCCGCGCTCTTCCCACAGCGACGAACTCATAGGCTTCGGCAAGCTGTTCAGGATGATACAATAATACACTTGGTATTGGACCGTTGATATGCTTTGAACGCAAGCTATAGGGTTGTACATCTGGCTCAAATACACTCACCACATCGTTCACACGAATAAGCTCGCGGCCTGGTCCATTTTGAAGATTTAACTGCTCTAATTCAGAACCATCTTCCATTATCCCGTGGCGCCATAAATATGGAACGGTTTCCTTTCCTGCAATAGTTTGCACAAAAGACACTTGGAAATTGGCATTGGTTATAATGTTTTGAAGTTCAGCTAGCCACTGATTGGCCGATTGAGGCTCTCGTGTGCGAGAAGCAGATGCATTTTGCTCGCTTCGACTTTGTTCAAGTTGCTCTTGAATCACGTCTTCTCGCACTGCTTCTTCTTGATCGGCTTCATCTAGTGGGCCAGCTCTCGTGTTTGATTCTGGGTTAGCGTCTAATTTAACGTCGCCATCATTCACGTTTTGGACTGGGATAATAGGAGCTTTCGTTTCTTCGCTCAGCGAAGTGGTTTGGGCAACAGTGGGCTGAATAGCCGCGCCCGAAATGAAAAAAAGTGCAAGGATAGAACTACAGCGCATTTTTCCCGCCTTAAAACAAACATACCAGCAGTATATGCTGGTATGATTAAAATATGAAATGTATGTCAGTCGCAATTTACTTGCGAAAGCACATTCCAACTAATGTTGACTGGCTGCGATAACTTATGGGCGCTCTGGTCCACTTGTTTCGCTTTCACCTTCGTCCTCTTGCGCTTGCTTAAGCTTTATTTGCTGCTCATGATCAGCAATCAATGCATTAATTTTGCGCTTCTTCTCAAGCATTTCATTCATGTCGTTACGTGGTAACGTTCTGGTTTGTTCCAAACTCACTGGAGACAATCCACCTTGAGGAGCAATCGTTGGCGCTGTCATAAATGGCTCGGTAGGCGCTTCTTGATTAGTGTATTGAACACCAAAGATAACTGCCACTGCCACCGACGCAGCTACTGCAAACTGGCCTGACTGCTTCGCAAAAGGAACGACATTGCCAATCAATGGTATCGACTGCCAGCGCGAGCGTTTAGGTGCGACTATAGCTGGCTCGTTTTCAAGCGCAGCTGCTACGCTTGCGGTGATGTCCAACTGTGGAGCAACACTTGCTTCTTTTCGCATTGCACCGCGATACACATGGTAACGTTGCCATTTGGCCTGAAGCGCTTCATCTTGCTTAATCGCATCGATGATGTCATTGCCTTCTATCTCACCATCCATGAATGCGGACAATTTTTCTTGCTGTTGCGTCATATATTCATTTCCAGATCAAAGTGATCGTTAACTACCCTAACACAGCTGTTAGTCATCGTGGAAAAAAGAAAGTTCATCTTTTTTTGATTTTATTTCTTTTTAATTTTCTAACAACGGTTGAATAACTTTATCAATCGCCTCGCGAGCCCTAAAAATACGGGATCTCACCGTACCCACAGGACACGACATAACGTTCGCGATTTCTTCATAGCTCAACCCTTCAATTTCACGCAGCGTTATCGCCATACGTAAATCGTCCGGCAGCTTCTCAACTACCTTAAACAGGGTTTCTTCAATTTCCTCAGATAACAGGCTTCGCTCGGGTGTAGATTGCTCTTTTAATGCATCACTACCTTCGTAGAAATCTGCTTCGTCAGCATCGACATCGCTTGCAGGCGGCTTGCGACCTTGAGATACAAGATAGTTCTTGGCACTGTTTACCGCAATGCGATAAAGCCAAGTATAAAATGCACTGTCGCCACGAAAATTAGGTAAGGCACGGTAGGCTTTAATGAACGCTTCTTGCGTTACATCAGCAACGTCACCGGTATTTTTCACATAGCGAGAAACGAGATGCATCACTTTATGTTGGTAACGAGTTACCAACAAGTTGAACGCATTTTTATCGCCACGCTGTACTTTTTCGACCAGTTGTTGGTCGGTTATCTGCTCGCTCATTCGAGCCATTACTCCCTACTTCAACTACACAATAGCTCTAACAAGCATGTGTATAGACGCGTTCTTTTTACAAAAGTTCTGTAAAAGCATTAAATATTTAAAAAAATGCTTAGGCTAGGGGGCAAGAATGATTGTGTTTTGCTACTCATCCTTTAGACTTGCCGAACCTTTGCTCGTTTGAATTGATATAAAAATACATGAAATCTGTATCGTCTTCACTAACTTCCACATCAAATGCAATAGAACACCGTTGTGACGTATTGATTATTGGGAGTGGCGCGGCAGGATTGAGCTTAGCGCTTAAGCTTGCCGACCATTGTCAGGTTATTGTACTTAGTAAAAGTGACCGCAATGAAGGCTCTACCCGCTATGCACAAGGTGGTATTGCCGCAGTATTCGATGAACAAGACTCCATAGACGCACACGTAAAAGACACGCTTGCTGCAGGTGCTGGGCTTTGCGAAGAGCCAGCCGTAAGATTTACTGCAGAACGAGCAAAGGCGTCACTTGAGTGGCTTATCAGCTACGGTGTACCGTTTGATACAGAAAAAAGTGAATCTGGTGAGGAGCGCTTTCACCTTACCCGCGAGGGTGGACACAGCCACCGGAGAATTCTTCACGCTGCAGATGCCACAGGCGAAGCGCTTCAAATTACATTAAACGACGCGGTATCGACCCATCCAAACATCCACATATTTGAGCGCTATAACGCCATTGATCTCATTCCTTCAAAGGAAGAAAAGAACAGCGTGGTGGGTGCTTATGTTTGGAATAGACAACAAGAACACGTAGAGGTAATTCGTGCACCGTTTATTGCACTAGCTACAGGCGGTGGTAGCAAAGTATATCAGTATACCTCTAACCCCGATGTGTCCAGTGGTGACGGCATTGCTATGGCGTGGCGCGCAGGTTGTCGCGTAGCGAATATGGAGTTCAATCAATTTCATCCTACTTGTTTGTTCCACCCGCAAGCGCGCAACTTCTTGATTACAGAAGCGCTGCGCGGCGAAGGCGCAAACCTCTGCCACGCCGACGGTACCCGCTTTATGCATAAATTTGATGAGCGTGGCGATCTTGCGCCGCGCGATGTAGTCGCTCGCGCAATTGACTATGAAATGAAGCGATTGGGCGCTGACTGCATGTACTTGGATATCAGTCATAAGCCTGCTGACTTTATCGTTAAGCACTTCCCAAATATTTATCGAAAGTGCCGCTCGCTTGGTATCGATATAACCCGTGAACCTATTCCTGTTGTGCCCGCAGCGCACTACAGCTGCGGCGGAGTAATGACTGACTTTAATGCCAAAACCGATTTGAATAATGTATACGCTATCGGCGAAGTGGCCTATACCGGGCTGCACGGTGCCAACCGCATGGCGTCTAACTCACTACTAGAATGTGTTGTATTCGCGAGTGCGGCTGCAGAAGACATTATTAAAAATCTGCCCAGTGCAGATTGTGAAGAGTCAATTGCGCCTTGGGATGAGAGCCAAGTGTCTAACTCTGACGAAGAAGTCATCATTCAACATAACTGGCACGAACTTAGGCTGTTTATGTGGGATTACGTAGGTATTGTACGCACGGATAAGCGCCTTGAACGGGCCATGCGCCGCATTAAGCTATTAGAGCAAGAGATTACTGAGTATTACTCTCACTTCAGGGTAAGTAATAACCTACTAGAGCTTCGAAACCTTGTTACGGTTGCAGAACTCATTGTGCGATGTGCGATGGAGCGAAAGGAAAGCAGAGGGTTACACTTTAATTTGGACTACCCTGAACAGTTAGACAACCCCGTTCCTACAATACTTATTCCCAGAAAACAGCTGTCGGGCGCCGACGTTGGCTCGCTAATTACTCAAGACAGCTTCGCCGATGCCGACTAGTGCATAAAGTAAGGTCTATATCAGTCTAAAGAAGGCGCTAATGTTAATGCGCCTTCTTTAATAACTGGACAATACATTCACACAGCATCATTTAGCGCTCAATAAAACACTCAAACAAAAAGAGAGCATCGCAGCATGCTCTCTTTTCACCGTCCACAGTTTTTAACCAGTCTGTTCCCTTTCAAATTCACACGCTTTGCTAGGAAACTTGCCAGCGCCTTCTGAGTGAGCAATGATCTATGCAGATTGGTATTAACCTTAGGTTATCTCCCGCTTATCTTTTACAGCTCTACACCTGATTAAACGTTAATTCAGGCCTGATTAAACACTAAACTAGCAGATAAGTGCACAAGGCTGTCATTACTATCGGTAACGTCTATTAGCACACTATTATCCGTTTTACAGTGTTGTTGAATATGGATGTCACAGGGCAAAAACACGGGTTTTCTAAAGCGGCAATTTACTTCTTTTACGCTCATAGATTGTCTGAAGTCTTGATGACTTACAAACGCCGACACAGCGCGTGACAATGTCCACATGCCGTGCGCTATAGGCTGTTTAAACCCAAATGCTTTGGCAGATATTGCAGACAAGTGAATAGGGTTATAGTCACCAGAAAGCTTTGCATAGCGGCGACCTGTATTAGCCGAGGCACTAATTTCGCCGATGAGCGCCCTATTCTCTAATTCACAATCGTCATGTAAGTCATTTTTAGCACCAAGTGGAGCTACATGAACGGCTTTCACCTTCACTAAGTAACTACTTATCGCCCTGTAAACCAGATTCCCTGCCTGCAGCGCCTCTAACATCACATCCACTTCCCAACCTCGGTTATGCGGTCTCACATCGTGAAAGCGCACGCGACATTCAAAGGGTTCGCTTAAATCGCAATGGTCTATTACCGATACTTTGTTAGCGGCGTGAATAAGGCCAAGCAATGGAAATGGGCTTTGTTTGTCCAGCAAACACTGCATTTGCAATGGTAAGGAAAGCATCTGCAAATAAAGTGGATGGACATGCTCATTTGCCGGCCAGTCAACTTCCTGACAAAAAGAAGCGTAGTGCACATTGTCGACATTGAGCGTTTTGGTATAGATGCGCTGAGGCAACGTAGGCGGTTTAAACTGCATAAGCTGCCTGGCGTCAACGCGTTTAAATAACGCTTTGGTATACTCACGAAACATCTTTTTAATTCCTTTAAGGCGTTGCTTTTCGGGCCAAGATAATGGCTCTAGCCAACCGGCGATAGTCTGCTTCGCAGCACTCACCTTTTAAGATCCAAGCGAGATGGCTATGATCTTTTTCAAACCATCTGCGTTTTTGGCGCAGCACATTGATACACAGCCCCCAAGTAAAGAGCTGGGAAGAATGATGAATGTTCATTGATGTGCCGTCGACCTGAGCATCAACTAACAAGCTACCTTTTGGCATGCTTTGCAAATCCAGTGGGAGCGTGCTGTCGTCAACAACCCGGATAATACCATCGCTGGTCAAAGAGAGAGCGTATTGAGTAGCAGAAATTTTGTTACTAAACGCGTCATAAAGACGCCAGAAAATAACTAACGTAGTTGCAGCAGCAACAAGCGCTATCAATTTTGAGAAGCTCAGCCAAGACCACAAGTATTGAGGAAGGCTGCACAATGCTGCGAAAAGACAAACAGCAACGCATACTTCCCCAAATAACCTTCTAAACCTATTGTGCGTAATGCAAATTCTATACTTTGACACGGTTGACGATAGTCGCCACCATGGCGGCTAGTTCAGGGTCTTCGCACTTCTGGTGTCCCATGATCCATGCAAACAAATCAGGGTCATCACTGGTAAGTAAACGTTCAAATGTTTCTTGATCTTCATAACTTAAAGAATCGAAGGCTTCTTCCACAAAAGGAAGTAAAAGTACGTCTAATTCTAGCATGCCTCTGCGACACGCCCACTTTAATCGCGCTAATCTTTTTGGTTCAAACATATGTCTTTCATACCGTTTTTTATTCGCTAACAATAATACCATGCCCTATGCGTGGGGATCACTGCTCTTTTGGTCAGATAGGCAAACTAAATAGAACTTAATCTGCGCACATTCCCATGTATTGCCCTTGAATATTGGTGGTTTTACCATACCTTGAGTACATACAGCGAATTTTACAGTGGTGAATATGACATCTATCGCATCATTACAAAGTCTTCCAAGTGAATTTGTGGTCAAACTTTCAAATGCCATGATAATTTCTTTGGAAGGAGAACAGGCCGACAGTTACCTGCAAGGGCAAATTACGGTCAACATTAATAAGCTAACCGAGAATACTGCCAGGCATTTCGCCCATTGTGATAATAAAGGCAAAACGTGGTCTACCGGGTACGTAACTCGCCACCAAAACAAATTATTGTTGGTTACCAATGAAGATGCGGGTAGTCATTCATTAGCACAGCTTAATAAGTATGGTGTGTTCTCTAAGGTTGATATTCTCGACGACACACAAACATACAGCGCTTATTTTATTTCGCTTGATGCAGTGAAAACTAACGAAGTAAAGGCAGCGTTAAGCCAGCTTTTCTCCGAAAACGAAGTGGAACGCCTTCTTGAGAGCGATACTCCTGACAATGGTTCTCTTGAAAAGGTCGAGAGCGAACACGGCGTCGCCTATTTTGCCAATACTAGCTGCAAAGGAATTATTGTTCTTTTAGATGATAATGGCGCAAAGCAAATAAATTCGTTAATAGAGGCGCAAACCCTTTCTTGCTATCCCCAAACCGTGTTTGACGCTATACAAATTCAAAGCGTACACGCTTTAGTGCAAGGCGACGCAGTGGCGGAATACGTGCCCCAGATGATTAATGTGCAGGCGCTCAACGGTATCGACTTTGATAAAGGCTGCTATATGGGGCAAGAGGTGGTTGCGCGAACCCGCTTTCTGGGTAAAAACAAACGCGCCGCCTACAGCTTTAAGCTTGAAGGTAACGTAAATATTAAACCTGGCGATGCATTAGAAAAGCAGTTGGGCGAAAATTGGCGTATAGCGGGCAAAATACTCAATGTTGCATCGCTTGATAATGAAACCTGGTTTATTGCAGTGCTCAACAACGATACCACCAGCGAAGATTTACACAGATTGGCTGATAATAACGCCATTACCTGTTACCCTAATACTTTGCCGTACAGTATTGAGCAGAAAGCTAGCAATATTGTGAAAAAACGTCGATAAGCAGTTTTTACTGCATTACATTTATTGCCCTTTATTAAAGGGCCAAGATAGGATTTGTTATGACAATTACTTCTGACAGCGTTGTAACGCTACACTACACCGTATCTACCGAAGACGGCACAACGCTAGACTCTTCAGAAGGGAAATCGCCACTAGTAGTACTACTAGGCCGTCGCTTCTTAATTGAAGGACTAGAAGATGCACTTATTGGTAAATCGAAGGAAGATAGCTTCAACGTTTCAGTAAACCCTGAAAAAGCATACGGTGAACGTGCTGACGAACTTGTACAAACTGTACCACGCTCAATGTTTGACGGAATGGATGTTGAAGTGGGTATGTCTTTCCGCGCAACTACGCCACAAGGTGAGCAATCGGTCATTATCATTGAAACAACTGACGAAGAGGTTGTTGTTGACGGTAACCACCCTCTTGCCGGTATTCCGCTAACTTTTGACGTAACTGTTGTTGACGTACGAGAAGCAACGAAAGAAGAGCTTGAGCACGGTCATGTACACAGTGAAGGCGGTTGTGGTCACGACCACTAAGTCACGTTGCTATTAAGCTTTAATAAATACTTAATATATTAAAAAAGGAGCCATTGGCTCCTTTTTTTAATGAACACCATTTAATTAAATCGCGTCTTCGTTTTGTTCACCGGTACGAATTCGTACGGCGGTCTCAACGTTGTAAACGAAGATTTTCCCGTCGCCAATTTTGCCTGTCTTAGCTGACGTTTGAATAGCTTCAACCGCTTGCTCAACGCGGTCATCGTCCAATACAAGCTCAATTTTGATCTTGGGTAGGAAGTCAACTTGGTACTCAGCACCGCGATAAAGTTCAGTATGGCCTTTTTGACGACCAAACCCTTTCACTTCTGACACTGTCATCCCTGCGATACCGACTTCAGCTAGCGCTTCCCTAACATCGTCCATTTTGAACGGTTTAATGATAGCTTCAATTTTTTTCATGACTACAACTCATCGTAAATTGTTGGAATTGGCACACGTTTATGCTGTGTACGCTCATAAATATAGAGCAATTTCTCTTCCACTTCCGCAGAAACTGGCTTTCCTTCCAAAAAGTCATCAATTTGGTCGTAAGACATGCCCAATGCTTGCTCATCGGCTTTTTGCGGAGACAGGCTTTCCAAGTCAGCAGTTGGCGCTTTAGTGATGACGTTATGTGGTGCACCCAAATGGGCTGCCACTGCACGTACTTGGCGCTTACTGAGACCAAACAACGGCGCAAGGTCACATGCACCATCACCATACTTGGTATAAAACCCTGTAATATTTTCAGCCGAATGATCGGTACCTAAAACGAGGCCATCAACCATCCCAGCAATTTCATACTGGATAACCATACGAGTACGTGCTTTAACATTTCCTTTCACAAAGTCTTGTTTCGCTTCATTGTCGGGAAGAAGGTTAGCACTGGCAAGCGCTTGTGAAGTAGACGCATGAATAGCATCTGCGCCAGGTTTTACATTCACTGCAAGAGAATGAGAGGGCTGGATAAAGTCGATAGATTTCTGTGCATCGTCTTCATCGGCTTGGGTATCATAAGGTAAACGAACCGCGATAAATTGGTATTTTTCGTGGTGCTCATCGTTTAATTCATTTACTGCTAATTGAGCTAACCGACCCAATGTGCATGAATCAATGCCGCCACTAATACCCAGTACCAGCGAATTTAAACCAGAAGTAAGTAACTGCTTTTTTATGAACGAGACTCGACGTGCGACTTCGTACTCTACGTCAATTTCAGGCAGCACTTTCATTTCATCAATAACTGCTTGTTTTTGCATCATTATATCCACGTATTTTTGGGGCGTCCTGGAACTTGATTCTACGACAATCTGACCGCAGATGTTAGTGGTATCCGCACATCTATTTGGATTTACTCTTCTGGTATTGCAGTTGTGCAGCACTTAAGGTCAGCAATTTATTTATTATTAAGTTGAGATTCAAGCACAGCAGAACGACAAGCCATTAAACGTAAGGCGTATGGCCAAATATGCGGTTGCGCGGTAAAACATACCTTTGCCAACTCAAATTCGTTTACCCTAAAATATGAGTAAGTAGCGTAAAATTATGGCGCTACAACATTACATTGGAGAAAGGCGGCGCAAAAGCAAACCCGCCTGTTTCTCTTTATAGCAACGCGTGGAATCGAATACCGTTTATGACAAACACTAGGCTTACAGCACGACTATCCATAATGTCGAGACAGCAAGGACTAACCCTTCTAGAAATGCTTGTTGCCGTCGCTATTCTTGCCATTATTCTCACCACGGTTGCGCCTGGCATTCAAAATATCGTAATCAAAAATAGAATTACCTCTGACTTAAACAATTTAAGTGCAGTGGTTCAACGCGCTCGCTTTTCTGCGGTAGACGAACAAACCAACGTAGTGCTGTGCCCTACGCAAAACTATACAGCCTGCACGTCGAGTTGGCGCAATGCAAAAATGGTGTTTATAGATGCAAATGGAAACGGCAGCCGGAATAACAATGAGGTCTTAATTGTAGCAAGCGATCCACTTAGTAATGCCAATACCATCTCCGGTATAACCGGCAGCCTTATCTTCGACGAGCAAGGCGGAATAGACCGCGCCGCAACCATCACCTTATGTCCCAATAACAACGATGCAAACTATGCATCAGCACTTTTATTATCGCTTTACGGAAGAATATCTGTTGCCGTAGACAGTGATGACAACGGCAAAAAAGAAGACTTAGAAGGTAATGAGTTAAGCTGTAGCTAACCGTTCACTTTTCGTATCGTTAAGTTTCGAGCATTTTCTTACCAACATTCTGTGGGCGTCAGTGCGTCTTCACGTATTTTTATTACTCTACAGCTGTCCGTAGATGCTCTAGATGTCAGTGTAGCACTAATTTCATACATTCCCGTGTCGCTGATGGTTTGTGAGATGCGTACGCTGGCTATTCCAGAGGGTGGCAACGCATCGTGCGTTACGTACTCGCCTGTGAGTAGCCAACTTCGCGACTGAATTGCTTGGGCAGACAGAAGGTACGCTTTGACCTTGTTGAGCTGACTTAGTTGTTTGCTAGCGGTAATTGCCGACGTAGTCGCAACGCACAATATGCCTGCTATAGCCGTTGCAACCAGTATTTCTACAAGCGAAAACCCTTCAGTCAGATGATGTTGTATGTACGCTTTATAATTCCCTTCCATGGTACAGCTATCTCTCTAATTGAATTTCAGTACATTGAGATTACCAATATGAATTAAGCAGGGTAACTGGACTTACGCATGGCTTTTCACGCTTACACATCCAACAACAAGCTAAGCATTCCACAACGGAGATTGAATGGGTTTACGCTTGTAGAAATGCTAGTTGTACTGGCAGTAATCAGTCTCCTATCGTTAATTGCTATTCCTTCATTTGATGCATGGAATGAGCGAAATGCCTTTAAACATGCTGCCACCGGAATAGCCTCACTCGCAAAACAGGCGAGAATGAAAGCACTAATAGACAAAAAGAACATGTTCCTGATTGCGCAAATTGAACACAATAGCTGTGTGCTCGTGAGCGAAGAAAACTCGTGCTCTTGCGCCACCCGCCAAAGCTGTGCCTTGACTGAGTCGAGTTTCTTGTCACTGCCTTCGCGGTGGAATACAGAATTGAGCACAACCAATAATGAGGACAAGATTGTCGCGTTCAATAAAAACGGTACCCTCAATTTTGCCAGTAATACGACGCTAACGCTTTCAAGCCAGCGCTTCAGGGCAAAGTTAGTTATTAATACATTGGGGCGAATAAAGCTATGTAGCGTTCAGTCTATTTCTGGAATAGCGCCATGCTAATACATGTAATGCGTCGTGGCGCAATCAAGCCGTATTGTGGATATAGTCTCACCGAACTGCTGGTGGCCTGTGGCTTGGCAAGTATAGTGATTTCAGCCGTTGCAACTCAAGCGGCGCGGTCGCACATTGCACACTCATCAATTCAACACGCTACCAGCGTAGAAGACGACATACGTGCGCTACAAAGTACAATTACACAACACCTAAGCAAAGCGGGTTTTGTTTACTCCCCTAACACCCTATCACCTTTCGGTGCGACCACAATCGAAAATACGGTATTCGAAGTAACCACTGGCCACCGCGCAAATGAACCTGAAAATAGCTGTGTTACCTTTTCTTATGATAAGAACAAGGACGGCGTGGTATCGCAGGCTCAGGGGGAGTTTTTTGGATACCGATTGCACGACAATGCCATCGAGTACCGAGTAGCGGGACATTCCTGTATACAAAGCGGTTGGTACGACTTAACCGATACGCAAACTACCGTTGCCACCAAATTCACGGTTAACCGAAGGCACAGCAGTAGCTGGGGAAGTGCCTATGAAATTGAAATAGAGTTGCACAGTAAAGTTGATCCTACCGTCAAAAGCGCCAGAACGTTCATAGTTGAGGCTGTCAATGCCTACGACTAATACCGAAATGCAGTGCCCTCAAAGAGGCAACAGAAAAACTGAGTTTAGAACAAGCCATGGAGGGGTTGTACCTACACGCCCTACTGCACCGCTTCGTTTTCAGCAAGGCATCGCCGTGTTGGGAATTGTGGCCATATTATTAAGCGCTATTACCTTCTCAGCTATAAGTACATCACAGCAGGTTCAACAATTTTATACGATTGAAAAGACAAAGCGGGATACCGAGAAGGCGCATGTTACACACATGCAGCAAGTCAAAGAAATCGCCACGTTGTTACGAAGTCATTCGGTCTCGCAAACGTTGAATAGGATAGACACATCCAATGCAACGATACTTATTGAGCAGACCGATTTAGTTGGTGAAGAACAGCAGTCTTTGCAACACTTTGACGTGCGGGTTTCCCAAGACGAAAGTAATACGATTTTTACAGCTAAATTTCTGCGCTATCCGTCACTGTTAAGGCTACCTACTTCAACTCAACAATTATCATGGGACAATCAGCTTACCGAATGGCTGTTTAATCGAAGCATAGAGCACCTGAGTGCGACGTATTTTCCTCAAAGCGTTGCTAAACAGGATTGTGTGAACCTTCCGCCTGCCAGTATTTTCTGGATAGAGGGAGATTGCCAATTGGATAACGAAGATATAGCACACTCAGACGAAAACCAGCCTTTAATGCTACTGATAGTGGATGGCGACCTTTCACTTCACGCCGATACGCAATTCCATGGTTTGATAGTTATGCTTTCCACCACGCCATATACGCACACTTTGCATGTTTCGCCTGAGGCATCTATAAAAGGCGCTTACGTTTCCAACCACCCCTTGAACACGAGTCTTGATGGGTCATTAACACCGTCCACCACGGTGCTAAAAAACCTTCAATCGCACACTACACTCGCTAAAATTATCCCTATCCCGGGTTCATGGTATAGGAATAACTCAACAAACGATTGAGCTGAATATTAGGTAAACGAAAAACCAGAAATAAAGGATCCTCAAAGATGCCTAAATTGAAAAATACAGGAAGTATTTTAATTGAAGTGTTGCTGGCACTGCTTATTTTAACAAGCACTACCACCTATCTACTTGCCACTCGCATTGACTCTAGGCTTCTCTTTCAAATGACTTTGGATGAAAACGCTGAGCACAATGGCTCATTGAATTCGGTTCGACTCGCCCTGGTTAACGACCCGGTTGACCAACGTTGGGATGACATCGCAATATTTGGTGAACCGTCATTACTGGTAATTTCAGCCCAATAGCACATCAACGCCACGTTTTTTTAAGGCGTCAAAACGACCTGTGGCATTAATCGCTTAACGAATATCTACCAGTATTAATAATTAGCATGACCAGCAATATTCATCGGACTCAAGGGATCCATTGTTATTTTTATCCCAACCCTTTCTCCCATCACTGAAGTAAAACAACGTGCCATCTGATGCTTGACCTGTGCCGCTGACTGGCGTTGCCCTCAACTCATAAGCTGTTGCGCTGGCCGCTTGTATAGTTAAATTATAACGGCGATTTGCTTGGGGCTCAGAAGACGGAGAATAAGTAGAAAAAACGGCTGGCGCGCCGGTGTTTGCGCCACCACTTGCCGCACCTTCATAACTGAAAGAACCACTGTGATGACGTTCCATTGCAGATGCGAACCCCAACAAGTCAGCCTGCCCTGTGCCGCGGTATCCATCGGCAATAACACCTTGGTAAGAAGGGTATGCAATGGCGGCAATAATGCCCACTATCGCCACGACTATCATAAGCTCAATTAATGAAAATCCGCTCTCTGTTTTTTTATGCTTCACAATTATTCCCTCTCTGTTTCTGAGTGCCAACTACCACGCTGAATTCGCTCGAATCTTCCGTAAATATTTTCAGCTAAACACTCAAATGCGTTAGTACATGCCTCGTCGTTGCCATCTTCATCAACGTCAATCACTGCTGAGACACATTCAGTACCCAAGCAAACCACTGGGCTCACAATATCTTCTATAAGAATTTTGGTCTCTGGTGCGATGCCAGTTTGTTTTAATTCTGCTGAGCGGTCAGCGTCGTTAACTTCTCCGTCATTATTTACATCTGTGACGGCGTTGCCATTAAACATACTGACTAAATAAGCGCGACTATTACCCGTGGGCGGAGCACATGCACTGGTACTACTCGCCGCCGGAACATAGGTCGTAAAGAACACCTTGTAATCGATAATTAGCGGAGAAGACAGTACCTTTTCACCGTTAGTGGTTAAATTCAAATACCACCCAGCCTTGTTAGCAAAGTCCTGTGAAGCCAACTCACGCTCCCCCTCGTCACTACTATTTAAGGCATGACTCGTGGCGTTGTACATTCCACTCTCATAAACCGTTTGCATAAATGTGTAATTCCCATTTACATCACGGTTAAATACGCCGCTGTCTTTAAGCATATAAAAGTTGTCTTCAACTACGGTATCTAGCGGAGATGCACGCCATCCACTGCCAAGGGCTATGCCATAATACAACTCATCGCCTAGCGCTATCTCTGTTACGTCTGGCCCATAGTAGAAATGTCGATTGGTTTCTGCTGTGTCGCCACCGAAGTCGGCAATGCGCGCGCCTTTTATAAAATTCGTACCTGAATTTCCATTATAGATGTCTAACCTGAATAACTGGCCGCCCATATCGGCCACATACATATGGTCCGCAAACCCATCGTTATCCCTATCAATAACTGAAATTCGCCCTGGAACGCTGTATGTCATATTCGTTAAGTTTAAATCCGCATCTTCATTACTTGCATGCCACAAAAGGCTGCCAGTATCAGCGTCGAACATAAACACAGCATTGCCAACGACATCATTTGCTCGAATAGCACGATCATCTTGTGCGTCATCGTAGCCACCGCCAACAATCATGACATTTTTAACTTGTCCGCCCATGTTCACTTTAGTGATTGTTGGTCTCGACCACGTCTGGCCCAACTTTGTCAGCGTCCCCGCCCCGCCTTCAATTTTGAATTTCAGCGTGGGTGAGGTCTTTTGCGTCACATCAAAGACATAATAATTACGTCCCCCCCTGCGCATACCAACATAAAGGTACTTGTTGTCTCCAACTGTTCTTAGAATCATGTCACCATCTAAGCCATATTTGTGCTCTAGCGATGATGTGTCTTTATAAAAATGATGTAGATTCTGCAGCAATGTTTTGGGCATGATGGCAAAGTTCTCTTCGCCTGTTGAAGTGTCGAATGAATGCAACATTCCTTGGTTGGTGGCGACAAAAATGGCCGAGTCGTCAGTACCGTAGTTAACAATTATAGGCTGAGAGTGAATGGGATCGCCCATTTGAGAGCGATAGTCAGTTGTACTTCCATCGCCGTTACTGTCTTTTACGTCCACGCCTCGAGTCCACTTTAAGATGGCATCTCTTAGTGCATTCGCGTCAGTTTCATCCTGAATGGCAAGGTCAGCATTCGTTATATTCGTATTGTTTTCGTGTAATTCATTGGCACTTCTTACAATGCTACCCGTATCATTGAACACGTATATATTTCGGTTCCCGCCCAAGCGACTGGCTGCTCCACCTTCACTCACCTCGCTGCCGTCAGCAAGGGTTGACCAATAGCTATGTGCATTTTCAGCGAAGAATCCCGTAACGCTATCCACCGCATTTAGGCTGTTTTTATCGAGAATTTCATCACCACTTAAGCGATAACGTTTGAGGTTCCCAGGCCAAATCGCCCCTTCGCTCGGCTTAAACAATGCGAAGTATAATTCATCTCTATGGGTTAGACGGTTTAGCTGGTTAACCGCCACACCAGGCGACACAAAGGTTGCATTAATATCTTTTACAGAACGCAAAATAGTATTAAACGCCTCGAGCAAATCCGTACTGTTATCTGCCTGATAGAAACCACCACCACTTTGCAAAGCAAGCTGATTAAGGAAGTTGTTGGCGTTATTGTTCGCCGCAAACCCAATGGTGTGTGTAATAACCCTTGGGCCTATTACTGACGTTGACGCTTCACTGATATTTCTCACTAAATCTAGGCCGCACTTCTCACCGCTACTTCCGGTACAGCTTTTACCAAGTAACGTCTGAATTTTCGAAACACTGTGGTTGTTGTTCGCTTCACCGTCGGACAATAAAACAATGTGGTTGTTCGTTTGGCACTGTAGGTCAGACACTGGCGAAATGTAACTTGCCGGTGTTGGGATCTGCTCAGTGATACAGTCGCTGTCTGACAAGTTGTCTTCCGAGCAGCCCGAAGGCAAAATTGAATCTGCACCTATATAAGAGCTTCTGTGGCTCACACGAGTACTTCTTCGCACAGAGCTGCTAACGTCACTTTCCCCACGTTTTCGCCCATAATCTACGTCTCTACCGCCATAATAGTTAGCCGCTTCCAACAATGTGTCTACTATAGGGGTTAGACCGTTGGCGCTAAGCTCATCTATTTTGCTGATCAAATGTTCACGGACCGTTGCTGAAGCGCCAGGTGTCGCCGAGCCGTTAAACTTCACAATAAGCTTCGGTGCTTTAGATGGCGAGTTGTTATACGTATGCGCACCGCGGTACGACACAAAATCATCAAGAACAAATGCCATATCGTTACCTGACTGCCACCCTGAACGATCAACAATTTGCTTAACAATGTTGCTCACGTCAGGCGTACGGTAGGTATAATTGTTGTAAAAATCAGGCATGGACCAAGTAATACCCGATGTTTTAGGCAAATTTCGTAAGCGGTTACGACGGTCTGGATGAAAATCAGACGCATCATTATCAGCTACGCCCCTAATGCGCATGCTCGGGTTACCATAGGTCACCGTACTGTAAGCAGTAAACTCAAGATACGCTTCTGTTACTACCGCCCCTTGAGGAATGTTCACATTGCGAAATCGAACGCCAATGTAATCATTGTAAGATGGGTGGAAGGTCAGTTCACTGCCGGTATTCGGGTAGCCGTTTACGTTCTCTTCCAAGTTATCTCGTGAACTGGCTACTTGATAAATTGCTTCGCCTTGAACACAGCCCGTAGCGGTAGAGTCATCATAAGTTACCACCAACTGTGGCGCACCACTTTGGCCTACGTCACTGGCTCTTACCTCACGAGAGCTTGCTGAATCGGTGCTAGAGCCTTCTATTAAAATATTAAGGTTCTTACCGCCACACCATGCCGATAAATCGACGACTTCTTGAATGACTGCACTTATGTCAGGTGTAGTTATCACCTCGCCTGAGGCGGGAAAGCTATTATCGGTTGCCCACTCAACGTTAGCCGCGGTCTTCGTTCGCGCACTCAAATTGTTCGAAGACGAAGCAAAGGCTGTACTTGATGCCGATGCTTCAGCTGATATGACAAGGGATGTACCCGCCACATTGAATTTTTCTGAAGTAAACCTAATACTGGCATTAACGATTGTCGCGCCTTGAGGTATGTTTAACTCGGTAAAACGCAGACCAGAGGTTACGGTTTGGGTACCGCTGCTTAATACAAGGTCATTGCTGTCAGTGGTAACGCTACCGTCTATTTCATGTGCGTCGTGATCGTCGTCGTTGGTTGAAATGATAATTTCAGGTCTTACCGCTTCATCTATATTGCGAACCGGATAGAGGATTGGGCCACCGTAATCCGAAAAACGCATCAAACCTGCGTTAATATTGGTCGCCGAACCGAGCGCTTCTTTTAGTGCATTCTGTACGCGCAACATTCGAGTTTGGCTGGTGTTATCGTAAGATCCCATACTTCCCGATGAGTCCATGATAAACAGCACATTCGGGTTATAGGTTACGGCGTTATTTGCGTTGCCTAGGTAAATATCAAGGTCGTCACCAAACGCAGAGAAACCGATACAGCTAAATAGTGTAATAGAGGCAAGGTAAGTCGAGAGTTTCTTCATATTAATACCTATTGAGACGCAGGGCCAAATACAGAGGCAGCCAAGCTGTTCGCCACAACAGAAGATTTACCCGCCACTTTCCCACATCCTCTGATAATGAATACATGGCAATTGACGTTGCTTCCACCAATCACGTTACTCGAGCCTCGACAAGCCTGCTCTCTGATAAACGCAGTGCGCGACCAACTCTTTGACGAGGCCTCACTTTGATACGTGCCATCCACCACATGTCTGTCACCAACAGCAAGGCCGCCTTCAGTCATGTATCTGTCAGTCCACTCCCCGTCATCGAAACAGCTCATTGAATCTGCTTCAGGGTCAAACACGTTACCCTGCCGAGCTTCCGAGAGCGGGTCTGTCTTATTCGGGTCGGTAAGTAGGGTTTCATCTTCAGATTCAAAGAAAACGCCCGCGATCGCTGCTTCAGCAGCATCAAAAGCCAAACCACTTTGCTGCATAGACACTGCCATTTTAGACTGAGACAAGCTACTGGTTACCGCGCTTACCCCTAAAACAGTGATTGAAAGCAACACAAGAAGTGCGAATACCATCACTAAGCCTTGTTGTTTCATCGCGAACTCCTGACAAAATTTTTCATATTTCGAAGTGCCAACGTTTTTGAGAACACTTGATAATAATGGGCCGTGTCCATCGTTTTAGATGCTTCGTTTAACAGCGCATATTTCTGAGACTGTGTTTGTCTCACTTCATTTTGATAGCTTTTAAGCATTAGCGCCCAGCGCAGTGACACAACTTGTTGATTAAGCGCCCTTAAACCTTCAATTTCATCTGCGGTTACATACGAAACAGCTTGCCCTTGAGAATTGGTAATGCTGCTTGAAACGCCGAACTGCACTTGGAAACTTTCGACGTTATCGAGCAATGTTACGGTAAGGGGCGACACTGTCTGCACCTTTAGACCACGAAGTACCCGACCATCATATCCTGTGCACTTAAGTGTACTGCCGCTTACAAAGTAGTGATTAACAACGTGAAACTCGAGACCGCCATAGCCGTGCTGGTTTCCAGTACAATCTTCGTCACTTAGTAGGCTCACAACCAGCTTATCACTGCCGCCACTAGAGGTTTGTATACTGCCTAGTGTCGCGTTGGTAGCGAAATCCCCTGCTACAGCGATGGGGTGATTTTCCACATAGGCCGCTTCGGCAACGATATCAACGGATGTATCCACATCCGCGACTATCTGATCATAACGGCCGACTTCATAGAATTCTGCTGAGAGGCGAGCCATGATAAAGCGGCCTGACTCTTGTACTTGAGCCACGGCTTGATTGAGCTTATTCGTCACGCTACTACTGACGAGCACTTGAATAATCGCGCCTGATATCACTAACCCCAGCGTTAACGTAATCATTAACTCGACAAGGGAGAAACCCTGCTGTGGGCGGTGGCGACGTGCATTCATAATGTAATGTCCTTAAACACACATGCGTTACTGTCACCTTCAGATTCGTTACATCGCGCATTAAGGGTATAGGTCTGATTTCCCGAAGAAGCGACAGGCCACGTCAACAACACTTCTACACGAGAACCTGCACTACAGCTGTAAATATCTGCCGTATTGTTGTCGTCACACGATACCGACACTTTAGTTTGAGGATTGGTTTGTACCGCTGAACACGATAGCGCCCAACCATCGTACTCAGCCATCTGTGCTTCAGTACAGGCCTGGCCTTCGCAATTTGGGATCCCTGCCGGCCTTGCCAGACAGTAGCAGTGATAAGGATGAGACGAGCCAGAACAACTTAACGTGGCAAAATTATAGGTATCGCTAGAGAAGTACGCATTGTTGACTACCATGCCGTCTCCCACTGTTGCTGGGCGAGCGGCGGCTCTCAATCGTTCTGCAACTTGTGCTGCCACCATTTCGGCCTGAGTTCGGCTTATTGCGTCTTTATTGGCAAAAGAGCCCGTAAACTGGAGCGCAGCAACACCCAGTAAGCCCACCGCTAATATAAATAAGGTGATTAAGATCTCTATAAGACCTGCACCGTGTTGTGCGCGAATATGACTTCCCTTCACTCGCTTCATTATCACCTTTTCAGCAATCATCTTTTTTTGCCATATACCTAACATTCAAATTGGTGTTATCACCAATGTAGTATAGTAAGACAAAAGCGTATAACACTGGGTATCAATGGTTATTAAAACGTATAATTTTCTGTGACCTGCTCTAGCAAGCAAGTACAAGGCAGACTGTTCAACCATTTTATCTTTAAAGTAACAGGCTCTAAATGGTTAGCGTGCTATAACAACGCTTTACAATGTACGTTTACGGCATAAAAGGTGCTACCTTAAAGCCGAACCGTGTAGCCTGTTCATGTTAAAATACCCAGTTCTAAAGGTATTATTATCCATTCGCAACTTGTTGAATTTCCAGTAGACAAAAGCATAAAAAAACACCGCAACTAAGTGCGGTGTTTTTTTATTTTGATAGTGCGGATAAATTAAACGACCTGTTTAACACGCAGCTCTTTAGGTACAGCAAATTCCACATTCTCTTCGCGTCCAGCACGCTCAGAAGCTGAAACAGCACCCCACGCTTTGAGCTTGTTTACCACACCTTGCACTAATACTTCCGGTGCAGACGCGCCTGCAGTAACGCCAATATGCTCTACACCTTCTAGCCATTCCTCTTGAATGCAATTAGCGTCAGCAATCAAATACGCTTTTGCGCCAATTTTTTCAGCCAACTCGCGAAGACGGTTCGAGTTTGAGCTATTCTGTGCCCCAACAACCAGTAAAACCTGACAATCTTGGGCTAGGTCACGCACCGCGTCTTGGCGATTCTGCGTGGCATAGCAAATGTCGTCTTTTCTCGGACCATTGATTTTGGGGAACTTAGCTCGAAGTGCATCAATAACATCGGCGGTATCATCAACAGACAGCGTAGTTTGGCTGCAATAATAAAGGTTGGTCGGATCTTTAACTTCAAGCGTTGCCACATCAGCTTCAGATTCAACTAAATAAATACCGCCATCTTCATTGCTGTACTGCCCCATGGTTCCCTCTACTTCAGGGTGACCAGCATGACCAATCAAGATACATTCAGTGCCCGTTTTGCTAGCGCGGGTAACTTCCATATGTACTTTCGTCACTAAGGGGCACGTGGCATCAAAGACCTTTAAACCGCGATTTTCCGCTTCTTTTCTTACCGCTTGCGATACGCCATGGGCAGAAAATATTACTATGCTGTCGTCTGGTACTTCGTGAAGCTCATCAACAAATAGCGCACCACGCTCACGTAGCCCATCTACCACAAATTTATTGTGTACCACTTCGTGGCGTACATAAATGGGCGGCTCGAACATTTCAAGCGCGCGTTCAACGATGGTGATAGCTCTATCAACGCCCGCGCAGAAGCCACGAGGGTTAGCTAAATGAATTTGCATAACTAGTTTCCACCTTGTGCTGACACGCCAGGTTTAACATCAATAATTTCAACGTCAAAGATAACCGTTTGCCCTGCTAGCGGGTGATTGAAGTCTACCGTAACAGAGTCTCCAGCAGCACTTCGAATAATCCCCGGAATCTCTGAACCGTCAGGCTGAGCAAACGCTAAAATCATGCCTTCCTCAACCTGCAAATCTGCACCAAAGCGGCTTCTATCCATATAGTGAATATTATTCGGATCAGACTGGCCGAATGCATCTTCAGGGCCTAATTTAAATGACTTTTTGTCACCTTTTTTAAGCCCAAGTAAACACGCTTCAAAATTCGGCGTAAGGCTACCGTCACCCATCACCATTTTGGCAGGTTTGTTGTTTACACGAGTACTGTCAGCGGCAGAGCCATCTTCTAGCTTTAAATCAAAGTGAAGAATAACTTCGTTATCAGCACCAATTATCAATGAGTCTGTCATAACCTTTCCGAATACTACTTAATGGTTTCGCTATTGTCCGCGGCACTGGCTCGCGCGTCTGCACCGTTCCCTTCACTTTTTTTGTCGCCATTTTTAAACATGTCGATAATAAGTAAGGCAGCGCCTATAAATATTGCGCTGTCAGCAATGTTAAACGCTGGCCAGTGGTAGTTGTTTACGTAAAAATCTAAGAAGTCGATGACATAACCATGGACTAAACGGTCGTAAACATTGCCTAATGCACCACCTAGAATAAAGGCAAACGCAACGGGCAGCATTTTTTGCGAACGGGGTGACTGCTTCAGCCACCACAAAATCACTACACTTACCACGACAGCAATGGCAGTGAAGAACCAGCGCTGCCAACCACCTGCATTTTCTAAAAAACTAAATGCGGCGCCGTAATTATGTACGTAAGTAAAGTTAAAAAACGGCAATACCTGTATCGACTGATACAACGACATACTGTCGATAACCGTGTACTTACTCCATTGGTCGAGGATAAACGCAATTGCGCTTATCCACAAAAAACGCAAGCCTGTTTCGCGAAAAAGCTTAAGCATAGTGGCGTTCTTCTCCATCACCGTCAATGTTTGTCACACAGCGACCACAAAGCTCTTCGTGACCTTCATGTGAGCCCACATCTTCACGGTGATGCCAGCAGCGAACACACTTTTCACCGCTTGCTTTATTAACGCTCAACCATAAACCTTCTACGTCTGTGGCTTTCGCATCAGACGGTGCACCGGCAACTTTCGTTAGCGTAACGCCTGATGTAATAAGTACGAAACGTAGCTCGTCTTCAAGCTTTGCAAGTACGTTGTACAACGACTCGGTAGCATAAAGCGAAATGCTCGCTTCTAGTGAGCCACCTAGCTCGCCATCTTTACGCGCCTGTTCCATCGCTTGGTTTGCCGCGTCTTTTACGCTTAGCACTTGATGCCATAGGGCATCGTTAAACGTGTCGCTTTGCGTGAAGTTATTAAACCCTTCGTACCAAGTTTCAGTGAATACAAACTCGCTGCGCTCACCTGGTAACGTTTCCCAGATTTCTTGTGCAGTAAAACTGGTAATAGGCGCCATCCAGCGAACCAATGCTTCAATGATATGATACATGGCCGTTTGGCATGAACGACGGGCTAGCCCATCTGCTTTAGCTGTGTACTGGCGGTCTTTAATCACGTCTAAATAGAATGAGCCCAGCTCAATTGAGCAGAAGTGCGTAAGCTTCTGTGACACTACCAGCAAGTCGTAGTTGTCATACGCTTCGATAAGCTCTTCTTGAAGTGCCTTAGCACGAGCAACAACCCAGCGGTCAAGCGCGACCATATCTTCTTCTGCAACCGCATCTTCAACCGAGAAACCGTTCAGGTTTGCTAGCAAGAAGCGTGCAGTGTTACGTACGCGGCGGTAGCCATCTGCAGCACGCTTTAAAATTTCATCCGATACCGCAATCTCGCCGCGATAGTCAGTAGATGCTACCCATAGACGAAGGATGTCTGCGCCTAATTTGTTAGTCACTTCCTGAGGCGCCACAACGTTACCTACCGACTTCGACATTTTTCTGCCGTGGGCATCTACCGTAAAGCCGTGTGTTAGCACTTCTTTATAAGGCGCGTGACCGTGCATGGCAGTTGATGACATAAGCGAAGACATAAACCAACCGCGGTGTTGGTCTGAACCTTCAAGATATAAATCGGCAGAGGCCGGGATATCATCGCGACGGTCTACAACGAAGTAATGCGTCACGCCTGAGTCAAACCAAACGTCTAGGGTATCTGTCACTTTTTCATAGTTGTCTAATTCGCTACCAAGCAGGGCTGCATCATCGAGATCCCACCACGCTTGAATGCCTTTAGCTTCAACTTCTTGTGCCACCTTTTCCATTAACGCCGCAGACTCTGGGTGGATTTCACCGGTAAGTTTGTGCACATACAAAGGAATAGGCACGCCCCACGTACGTTGACGTGAGATACACCAGTCTGGACGACCTTCAACCATCTTCTCAATGCGGTTTTGGCCCCAGTCCGGGATCCATTTGGTTTGCTTAATTTGTTCAAGTGATTCAGCGCGAAGGCCTTTTTTATCCATGCTGACAAACCACTGAGGCGTAGCGCGGAAGATGATTGGCGTTTTGTGGCGCCAGCAATGCGGGTAGCTGTGCTCGTATTTTACGTTTAGGACAAGGTTACCCTTCTCTTTAACCGTTTCGATAATTTCATCGTTGGCTTTAAATACAAACTGACCTGCAAACAGCGGTGTGTTTTCAAGGTACACGCCATTGTTGCCTACCGGATTGTACACTTCGATATCGTATTGCTTGCCCACGTTAAAGTCGTCAACACCATGAGCTGGCGCTGTGTGTACACAACCTGTACCAGACTCAGTCGTAACGTGGTCGCCTAGAACTAACGGAACTTCAAGGTCTAAGAATGGGTGATTAACTTTAAGCTTATCAAGCGCAGCACCAGTACAGGTTGCCACTTCGCGGAAATCTTCAACGCCGTAACGGTTCATGCAGCTTTCAAGCAGGTCCTGCGCTACCACTAGCCATTCATTTGAAGGCTGAACTTCAACAATCGCATAGGTAAGCTCTGGGTGTAAGCTGATTGCACGGTTGGCTGGCAGTGTCCACGGTGTGGTAGTCCAAATAACTACACCTGCTTTGTGTGTGGTTAAATCACCTTCAGACACACCAAACGCTTCTGCAATAGCAGCCACATCAGCTACTGGGAACTTAACGTCGATAGCCGGTGATACTTTGTCTTTGTATTCAACTTCTGCTTCAGCGAGTGCCGAACCACAATCTGTACACCAATGAACAGGTTTGAAGCCCTTTTCTAAGTGACCCGAGTCTACAATTTTACTTAATGCGCGAATGATGTCGGCTTCAGATTTGAAGTCCATCGTTTTGTATGGGTTATCCCATTCACCAAACACACCTAAGCGTTTAAAGTCAGCCATTTGGCCGTCAATTTGCTTTTGTGCGTATTCGCGACACTTCTGGCGAAATTCAGCCGCAGTAACTTTCTTACCTGGCTTACCAACTTTCTTTTCTACCATCAATTCAATCGGCAAACCGTGACAGTCCCATCCAGGAACGTACGGAGAATCGAAGTCAGAAAGGTTTTTTGACTTTACAATAATGTCTTTAAGAATTTTGTTAACCGCGTGACCAATGTGAATATCGCCATTTGCATAAGGAGGGCCATCGTGAAGAATAAATGGCTTTTTGCCTTTTTTCGCTTCACGAATTTTGCTGTATACCCCTTTTTCCTGCCAGTCTTTAAGCATTTTCGGCTCGCGCTGAGCAAGGTTACCGCGCATCGGGAACGCAGTTTCTGGAAGGTTCAGTGTGGCTTTGTAATCACTCATAAAATTGTATTATCCGGTTACCTTAATTTTCACCCAATGCACTAACACATTGTGAAGGCGATATTCATTTTGCGATGTTCAAATTAAAACGCTGAATGTAAAAGGTTCAACGTAAAACTGTGTGTCGCTCTTACTAGCGCAAGGCTGACATTATATGTTCTAGCACAGTGACTTACTTACGCGTTTCGCGAACAAGGATCCACGTTTAAAAAATCAAGCTCAATAAAACTGATACGCGCAGAAACTTTTCGTGACTTTATCACGTTTAACTATGCTAATAACAGACGCGCTTGTGCTGCATCTGCTTGAATTTGATCTTTCAACGCCTCAAAAGAATCAAATTTAATTTCATCTCTTATTTTTGCCATCGGAAACACCGTAATAGGCTTGCCGTATAGGTCAGATGACAAATCAAAAATATGGACTTCTAACTGGTTTCTTACCCCGTTAACAGTAGGACGGGTACCAATGTTCGCAACGCCGTTATAGTGTTTACCATCTACGTCGACACGAACTGCGAACACGCCGTGAATTGGCGTTTTTTGGCGTTTTAGCATAACATTCGCGGTGGGAAAACCAATGGTGCGACCTTTTTTCTCGCCGTGAACCACCCTACCGTGAATAGCAAACGGGCGCCCTAGCATTTCGGTAGACAAACCAAAATCGCTGTCAGCCAATGCTTCTCGCACCGCGGTAGAGCTTATTCGATGGGCATGCATGGTAAAACTGTGGGTGCTTACTACTTCGAAACCATATTGGCGACCTGCCGCCTCAAGCATTTCGAAATCCCCTTTGCGGCCATTGCCAAAACGGAAATCGTCGCCAACAACAAGAAATCTAACACCCAGTTTGTCCACCAGTAAATCGTGGACAAAGGTATCGGCACTTTGCTTAGCAAACTCCGCGTTAAATCGCACAGCAAGCAGCCTGTCGACACCTTGTTGGCGCAGCAATTCGTACTTTTCGCGAAGAGGGCTTATACGCGCTGGTGCTTTATCGGGCATAAAGACTTCTTCAGGCTGCGGTTCGAACACCATTACGGTGGCAGGAAGTGATAGCGATTTCGCTTTTTCAAGCACGTTAGCCAACACAGCTTGATGACCACGGTGTACGCCGTCGAACTTGCCAATAGTGAGCACACACCCTTTATGGTGCGGTTTTACATTGTTTAGCCCGCGGATAAATTCCACTGTTAGCCACTACCTTTTAACTGCTAGAAAATCAAAGCTCGCGATTATAGCCGACCGCGAGCACAATACCAAGCACACGGGCCATTCTGACTCCATGCGCTATTTCGCATCTATTGAATACTAATCGCCGCCGCTTCTGAAATGTCTGGGTCGCATGCCCAGCACCACCATGGTGGTCACAAACAATATAACCGACAGAGAAATGGTTATTCCTACCTCTACCATTTGGGCGGGAAGAGACAATTCAAAGAAAGCTAAGCCTTGATCGCGATAATAAATAAGCCCGCCCATGGCAGCACTTGCAATAACCACACGGGCAATAAACAAAACCGATGTGCGGCTTAACGCAAATACACCTTGTCTATGCAGTGTTATATAAAGCAAAGCGGCGTTAAGCGTAGCTGACATACTGGTAGCGACAGCAAGCCCTACATAACCAAACGGAATCGCTAAAATAAGGTTAAACACCATGTTTGCGACCATACACCAAATACCAAATTTCACTGGCGTCTTGGTGTCTTGGCGGGAGTAAAACCCTGGCGCGAGAATTTTTACCAGCATAAAGCTGAGCAAGCCAAACGAGTACGCGGTAAGCGAGTAAGACGCCATAATAGCGGTTTCAGCAGTAAACGCGCCGCGCTGAAAAATAACGGTCAAAATAGGCCTTGCCATCACGCCAAGTCCCACTGCAGCAGGTATGCCCAATAAACACACCATGCGAAACGCCCAATCGATATTCGCAGCAAACGCTTTGGGGTTATTACTGACGTGGTTTCGGGATAGCGTAGGTAAAATGACTGTTGCGATGGCAATACCAAACAACCCTAGGGGAAATTCAAGCAGCCTGTCTGAATAGTATAACCAGCTAATAGAACCGGTAACTAAAAAGCTGGCGATGAAGGTATCAAACAACAAATTGATTTGCCCTACTGACACACCGAATAAGGCAGGGATCATCAGGGTGCGTACTTTTACCACGTTTTCGTCATGCCAGCCCCACTTTGGCTTTACCAAGAGCCCTGCCCTGAACAAAAACGGTAGTTGAAACAAGAACTGTACGATACCGCCGATAAACACACCCCACGCTAGCGCGTATGCGGGTTGCTCCAGCGTAGGTGCTAAGTATATTGCGCATGCAATAATGCATACGTTAAGTAAAACAGGGGTAAAGGCAGCAACCGCAAACTTATTGAGCGTATTGAGTATCGCCCCTGCCAACCCAGTCAGAGAGATAAACGCTAAATAAGGAAAAGTAATTTTCAACATGGTCGACGCAAGTACAAACTTATCTCCGGCCTCGTCCCCCTCGAGCCACGCCACAAACCAGCCTGTACCAAATAACGCCGCCAAAACAGGAGATGCTATTACCCCTATGATAGAAACTACAAAAACAATAGCGCCCAACGTACCGCTGACTTTTGCAACGAACTCTCTGAGTTGCTTTTTATCGTCGTTCTCGTGAACTTCGGTTAATACCGGAATAAACGCTTGCGCAAATGCACCTTCGGCGAATAGACGGCGAAGAAAATTAGGAATTTTGTTAGCAAAGAAAAATACGTCAGCGGCTGCCCCATCGCCCATAAGCTTGGCAACAACAACATCACGTACCAAGCCTAATACTCGCGAGACCAAGGTCATAATACTGACGATAAGACCAGATTTTATTAACTTCCGTGACACGTCACACTTCCAATAAGAGGTAAAGAATAGGCTGAATAGCATCAGCCATTTGAAAGATAGTCAAAGGCATCTGCTAAGCGCAAAGCGGCAACGCTTGGTTGCAAGCGAGCCATAATAACTAAAGGCTATCGCAGGCGAAACGATTTCTTCAAAATAGTTGTGCATCTTTAACAACTTTCTTGTTATAATCCGCGCCCGGTATGGGGTGCTGTCGTTTATGCATGTCTATCGCTAAAATGTCTTGAAAGAATATCACTACGAATCTCTTTCAAAAAATGTCGCAGAGAAATGTCGCAAAGAATGTGCAACGTGTTGAGCATACTTTGTGTTCAATAGCTTGCGCGTTTTAACGCGGAACGATTTAAGTTTTAAATCGTTTGACATTTGGGCGTTTGGTAGGCACAATCCGCACCCTCGTTTTTGACATGAATTTATTTTGGGAGTTACACCTTGGCTAACATTAAGTCTGCTAAGAAGCGTGCAATCCAAGCCGAAAAGCGTCGTCAGCACAACGCTAGCCGTCGTTCAATGACTCGTACAAGCATCAAGAAAGTTATCGCTGCAATTGCAAGCGGTGACAAAGAAGCGGCACAAGCTGCACTTACTGCTGCTACTCCAGTACTTGACAGAATGGCTACTAAAGGCTTGATTCACAAGAACAAAGCTGCTCGTCATAAGAGCCGTCTAGCTGCACAAATCAAAGCACTAGGTTAATCTTTACGATTAGTAGTTAAAAAAGCGCCCTTCGGCGCTTTTTTTGTATCTGTAATCGACGCTAATTAGCATGGGTTACTGATTCCAAATTTAGACTTAAAGGCATAAAGCCCACCACTAGGCGAGCTCTGTTACAGTCTTTGCGGTGTGTTCACATCCCAGCTATCCGCTTATCAGCTCATTTTTCTTATTGAGCTTGCCGGTGCAATACGCATGATCCAGTGAAGGATGGCCCAAGGCCAGCTTGGCACAAACGCATTCGCTTTTTCTTTATTGATTGCATTGACCATCGCACGACAGCCCACATCGGTATCAACAATAAACGGTACTTTCTCTACTTTTTCGTTTATTTCGCTGCGAATAAAACCGGGGTGAATACAGGTGACGTTAATTGGCGTATTCATTACATCCATTCGAATGCCTTCGGTCATTGATGTAAGCCCTGCTTTTGTTGCCGCGTATACAGTCATGGCGCGTCTAAACCCGCGCACCGCGCTTATAGATGAAATCGTCACAAGATGACCACTATTTTGTGCCCTAAAGATAGCCATTGCCGCTTCACATTGTGCTAGCGCCGACACAAAGTTAGTCACCGCCGTTTGCTTGTTAGCGTGGAAATACCCAGTGCCAATAGACGCGCCCTTGCCCATGCCTGCGTTTACAATGACTCTATCAAGGGTTCCCATGTCGGCTTTGAATGCGTCGAATACTTCAAAAACCGCATCGTGATCATTGACATCCAGCGAGCGAATATACACATCAATGTTTGGGTTAATTGAATGCAATTCGTCTTTCAATTTTTCTAAATTCTCAAAGCGTCTTGCGCAGAGGGCTAGGTTACAACCCTGTTTGGCAAACTCAATCGCCATTCCCTTGCCTAGGCCTGAACTCGCGCCTGTGATCAGAATATTACGTCTTGTTGTCATTATCGTTTTCCTGATGCTTTTATGGCCTTATTACAACGCCACATTAAGTAATGAATGAAGATCCAAAAGTTTTTAAACGCTGGATTATTGGTTTGCTTGTGGTGGTATCGATAGTAGATTTGCTGGGCAATACCGGCTAAACGGAAAAGCCCGTATACCTCGTAAAAGGTAAAATCATCTACATCTATTTCCATCTCTTTGCAGTAGTACGCAACCACCTGCTTTCGAGTTAGCATACCGGGTAAGTGAGTAGGCTGGCGGCGCGTTGATTGGGCCAAAAAGTCATCATCCGCTTGTACCCAATACGCCAAGGTATTACCCAAGTCCATAAGCGGGTCGCCCAAGGTCGCCAGTTCCCAATCCAACACACCGATAATTTGCGTATAGTTATCTGGCTTTAACACCACGTTGTCGAACCGAAAGTCATTGTGGGTAATACAAATGCGTTCATTAGCGGGCATGTGGTTTTCTAGCCAGCGCATTATTTTTTTACCCGAGGGGACATTCCAGGTTTTTGCTTTACTATAGCGTTCGCTCCACCCGCTTATTTGGCGTTCTATGTAGCCAGCACCTTTACCTAAGTGCTCAAGCCCCGCTTTCTTATAATCCACTTTATGAAGCTCGATTAAGCTATCAAGTACATTAGTGCAGAGCTGTTTGGTTTGCTGCTCAGACGTGTTTAAGCCTTTGGGTAAGTTCTTACGTGGTATCACGCCGGTAAACTTCTCCATTACGTAAAACTCTGTGCCTATAACGCTCTCGTCTTCACAAAGTCCAAGCATTTCTGGCACATAGCGGTAAACAGGCTTTAACGCATGCTGTAATCGAAACTCCCGCCCCATATCGTGAGCCCCTTTGGCTTTAGTACCTGCCGGTGCCCGACGCAAAATTAACGACGTTTGTTCGCTCTGGTTTTGTTTACTGCCTTGATAGTCCAAGCAGTACGTCCAATTAGAAGCGCCCCCAGAATACTGGGTGACTTGAGGCAAGCTATCGCTACTTTGTATCATGGCCTTCAATGATGGACTGGAGGCACTAATATTTTCCTTAAGCCAATTGTGTACAGCGTTCACGTCTAGCTCTTCGCCTGCACGTACGCTGTCAGCTTTATCTACGACCTGTTGTTGCATATTTCATTCTTCTTGTAATTCTGTTTCAAAGGGCCTATTCAAAGTGCTAACTCACAATCTTTGGCTAGAAGATACTTCTGTTTGTGCCTGTACAAAAGCAGCTCGACAATTATCTTCAGATAGCTTGGCGACAAACACAGGTGAGCGCGTTTCCGTTTTACCTAATTTTGCTTTAAATTTGCTTTAAATTTGCTTTTCCATTGCACGCTTCATCATCTTCGTTTGATTGAGCATATTTTTGATATAGCGCTGGGTTGGCAGCAGCTTCTTTAACAGAAAAGCGCGTTTACCCAGTTTATGGGTAAGAATTAGAAACTGCTTCTTATCGACTTGCTGAAATATGGACTCAGCCACGTCTTCTTTCGTCATGTCTGCTTTGGCAAAGAATTTATTGAGCATCTTGTGCGACGCTGGGTTGCTGCTTCGCATCGACTCATCTAAATTCGTTTTGAAGAAGCTTGGACAAACTACACTAACGTCAATATTGTCAGGTGCTAATTCCAACTTCATGGTTTCAGAAAACGACACGACAGCGGCTTTAACCGCGTTATAACTTCCCATGTAAGGAATAGGCGTTAGCCCCGCTTGTGATGCAATATTAATGAAATAGCCACCGCCTTGCTCTCGCATTATAGGTAAGAGTGCACGACTGACTCTCACCATGCCTAACACATTAATATCAAACACCCACTGCCACTGCTCAATGCTCTCATCTAAAAGGCTGCCACCAGAAGCAACACCCGCATTGTTAAATACGATATCAACACCGCCCCAGCGATTTTCCAAGGTGTTCGCTAACGTTTGAACATCATTTTCAGAGCTTATATCGCAATGGATGTAAAACGCGTTGGCACCTTGGGCGGATAGCGTATTTACTGTTTCATCGCCTCTTTCTTGGTTAATATCGGCAATGCAAATATCTAACCCCTCGTCTTTGCCTGCCCACTTTTCCGCCCACTTAAGGGCAATGGCCTGACCTAAGCCGGTAGCGCCACCGGTAATCAATACGCGCATGATGTGTTTCCTAACTGTTCTTGTTTCATTATTCTTGTATCGGCGTTTATGTTTAGTTGCGCTTTATTGTGTTAAGCGCTAATCAGTACTTCACTATTCTCTCTAATTGACCGCCTTATCAATCCAATCAAACTGATTCCGTCTTTTGCAGTGACACTGATGGCTGTTCGTTACGCATTTTTCGTTTTGCCCACAGGGCCAATAGTGCGGGCCCGATGTACATTGCTACGCCATATACACCAGGTGCAATCGCGTAATCAGGTGCATCTAAAAAGGTAATACATATCAGCATTGCAAGCGCCGCGTTTTGCACGCCTATTTCAATGGCCAGCGTGAGCGATGGTAGAAATAGCGGTTAAGCTTACTGAAAGGGCCAGATTTGCTTTTGCGATGTGGCTGATTAAATTACTGGTCGTTCCGCCTGGGCAAGCCGCTAAAACCATGACACCAACCGCAATATAATCGGGTAGACCAAAAACAAAGCACAGTCCTAGCGCCAACATAGGCAGCAATATAATTTGCCCTATAAAACCCGTTATTACTGCTTTAGGTGCTTTAAGTAGTCGGGCAAAGTCTGCAAGGGTTAGCGTTAGCCCCATACCAAACATAACAAATGCCAACGCTAGAGGTAACAACACCTCGGTAAGTACAGATGCCTGCATGCACACGCCCCTTACAAAAGAAGCCTCTATTAAAGAAACCTTTTATTAACATTTAAGCCAGTGTACCCTGTTTAATAATAAATAAAAATGATGCCTTATTATGGAAACCCATAAATAATATGCATGGAAAATTAGACCTAAATTTGTTTGTTGTGCTGCGCGCGGTCTACGATCAGGGCAGCATTACGAAAGCCGCCAACGCACTGCATATTACTCAGCCTGCGGTGAGTCACGCCTTAGGTCGTCTACGAGAGAAATTTGATGATCCGCTGTTTATTCGTCATGGACGACAAGTCGTGCCTACCCCGTTTTGCCAAGGCATTATTGCATCGGTTGTGAAATCAATCGAAACCCTTGAAAGTACGTTAAAAGGTAAAGTGGGCTTTGATATAAGTGATAAACCCCGTCAGGTGAACCTTGGCTTAAGAGATGTTTTAGAATCTATATTTTTTCCCGTGCTTATTCCTGAGCTTGTTAAACATACTCCCAATATCGCGGTGAATAGCAGACAGGTTACCTGGCCCGAGCTTGCTCCCGCGTTAGCCGCTAAAGAGCTTGATATCGTAATTGACGCATTAGTTCCCACCAGCCGTGACATTCGTTCACAGTTTATCTGCGAAGAAACGTTTGTCGTGGTATGCGCGCCTAGCAATAGCTACGTAGATAACCCGTGTATCAAGAGCTACTCAGTTGCACAGCATGCGCTTGTATCTTTAAAAGACTCTAAATTAGATACGGTAGATCTAGCCCTTGCTCAGCACAATTTACATCGCAACATCGCATTGCAGTGTGAACACTACTTTGCCGCCGTTAACGTAGTTAGCCAATGCGATCTTTTGCTGACCATGCCAACGCGATTCGCCCAACAATTCAGTAATAAATTCGATATCGAAATTCTGCCCCTTCCATTTGACGTCCCCCCACTCCCCGTACACATGTACTGGCACAAACACGCCGATGAAGACTTAGTGAATGTATGGATGCGAGATAGGCTTTTAGACGTGGCGAGTAAGTTGGGGTTATAGCGCGTATTTGTGTTGCTGTAACACAATGGTCAAGCAAGCGTCACGGTAGTGTCAATTTGCAAACCTATAGTGACGATCCAAGGCATCGCTTTGGGAAACCGCTATGAAAAAGACACACTATCGAACACTTTGGCTTTCAGATATCCATTTGGGTAATCGCGACTGCAAAGCTGAATACTTACTTTCCTTTCTTAATAGCATCACTGTAGACACCCTCTATTTGGTGGGAGATATCGTTGATATGTGGCAAATGTCCAAGCAATTTCGCTGGCCACAGGCGCATAATCAAGTCATGCACAAATTCATGCAAATGAGTCAAGACGGGACGCGAGTGGTGTACTTACCCGGCAACCACGATGAACCAATTCAGTCATATTCTGGTATGGCATTCGGTGATATAGAAATAGAACGAGAGTTGGTTCACACCACGGTACAAGGGAAGCGTTATTTAGTCTTACATGGCGATCAGTTCGATGGCGATGTAACCATGGGCAAATTCCATGCGTGGATTGGCGATAAAGGTTACGACCTTTTGCTTTTTCTAAATAGAGAGTTTAATCGCCTACGCGCGTGGCGCAAGCGAGAATACTGGTCACTTGCGGGCTATATTAAAAAACACATTAAAGGAGCGAATGAAGCCATCGCCCGTTATCGAGAAGCATGCTGCAGGCGCGCCGATGAAATGGGGCTCGACGGTGTAGTGTGTGGCCATATTCATCACCCTGAAAGCAGCTTTGAAAACGGCATTCACTACATTAATGATGGGGACTGGATAGAAAACTGCAGTGCACTGTCAGAAGACGTGAACGGTAACTTATCTCTTATTCATTACCTTGATTCATTAGAGTCAGCCACCGTAACACCAATTACAACCAAAACCTCTCGCTCAGAAGCAGCATAGCTGGCATTACACAAATGGGGCTGTAACGGCCCCTGACTATTGCTATTCACCAAGCAACAGGTTAATTCCAACCCCATCCATCAAGGTTAGAGCCTGCTGACCTGTGCCTCATATCATAGATTAACAGGTCATAGTTACAACTTTTTAACACTGTCAAATAACTGCCATGAAACTGTGTGAAAAGCGTCACATTGCCCTGCTATTGTTCGCCAAAACCGGAAGAGAAACAGGTTCTATGTTTACTGTAAATGACGTACTGAACAAGCATTACCCTCAAGTAGCAAATAACCCCATTCTATTTAAGTCGCTGTCTTTCGTATTAAGGCACCTTCTTCACGAACGTGAAATTACCGAATTTGGTGAAACCTATCCGCATTACGAAGATATCGATTTCGTAGAGCAAGTGCTTGAATATTTTAATATCAGCTACTCCACGCGCGATGTAGAAAAAGAACGCATTCCAAGTGAAGGTAGAGTGGTGATTATTGCTAACCATCCGATTGGCTCACTCGACGCACTTGCGCTTATAAAGCTGGTTAGTGAAGTACGTCACGACTTGAAAGTGGTCGCCAATGAAATGCTTATGGCCATTGAACCGCTTCACGATATGCTGTTACCTGTAAACAATATGCAGGGAGGCACACCAAAACAGCATTTATCTGCCATTCAAGAACACCTTAACCGCGACGGCGCCATATTGATTTTTCCCGCTGGCGAGGTTTCTCGATTACGCCCACAAGGTGTTCGCGACACAAGATGGCACAACGGGTTTTTACGCATTGCAAAGCAAGCAAAAGCACCGATATTGCCGGTTTATATAGACGCGAAAAATAGCCCGCTTTTTTACGGCGTGTCCATGGTGTACAAGCCATTAGCCACCGCGCTGCTCGTCAAAGAGATGTTCAAACAGCGTAAGAAGCATTTACCTATGCGCATTGGCGAACTTATTCCATTTGAAGCGTACCAACAAACCAATATACCGCTAAAAGAACAGGTAAAACTGTTTAAACGCCATCTATATCGCATTGGCAGCAACAAGAAAGGCGTATTTGAAACACAAGCTTCCATTGCCATGCCAGAAGACAGAAAAGAACTGGCCCGTGCGATGCGAGACTGTGAACATTTAGGTGAAACTGGCGACGGAAAATCTATTTACCTATACCAACACAAAAGCTGCTCACCGATTATGCGAGAGATTGGCCGCCTGCGCGAAGTGGCGTTTCGAGCCGTGGGCGAAGGTACCAACAAGCGTAGAGACATCGATCAGTACGACTCCCACTATTATCACCTTGTACTTTGGGATGACAACGATTTAGAAATTGTGGGTGCCTACCGCTTTGGCGATGCTGAGCTTTTGACAGCGCCAGACCACCCTACCGGGCTATACTCTGCGACCTTATTTAATTACGGTAAGGACAACGATAAACTCTTCAAAGAAGGCTTAGAGTTAGGACGAAGTTTTGTGCAGCCTCGCTACTGGGGAAAACGCAGCTTAGATTATTTGTGGTTTGGTATTGGGGCATTTTTGAGCCGCTACCCAAAGTATCGCTATCTGTTTGGTGCGGTGTCACTCAGTAATGCCTACCCTGAACCCGCTAAAGATTTATTGGTACAATTCTATTCCACGTACTTCCCTGCCAAGTTTGGCGAAGCGACCTGCAAGCGACCTTATCAAATGGCGAACGACGCGTTACATCAATTTACAGGTAACGATTACAAGGCAGAATTTACGCAGCTAAAGCATTTACTGGCTAACATGGGCGTAAACGTACCAACGCTGTATAAACAGTATTCTGAAGTGGCTAAAGACGGCGGGGTGGCATTTTTAGGCTTTAATGTCGACCCAGATTTTAACGACTGTATCGACGGACTGGTGGTGGTTGACATGCAAACACTTACTGAGAAAAAGCGCAAACGCTATCTAACCGATATTCAGCTTAAAGCCACAGCCTAAGCGAAGAGGGAGCTTCTGACAAACGCTCCCTTTCTCATTCTACGGCCTTCCGCTTTACTGAAAATTTCAGAAGTCGTTATCGCTCGCCAACATACTTAAGAATGTCGGTATAAATATCTTCAAGAGTGAGCAAATCAGACACATGAATGTGTTCGTTTATTTGGTGAATGGTGGTGTTTGGCACACCCACTTCAACCACTTGTGTGTGCTCACTAGCAAAAAAACGCCCGTCAGAAGTACCACCAGATGTACTGATAACAGGGTAACGCCCTGTAGCGCCCTTTATCGCTTTTTCTACGCAGGCAATTAAGCAATGCTCCGCATTACTCTTAGGCTTGCTCAAGTAAGCTTCACAGGGTCTTGAAAAGCTAACTTTGGCTTCTGTATCAATGCTATTGATAATACTGCGCAGCAATACCGATAAACTGTTTTGATTAAACTGCCACGAATATCTGACATTAAACTCTATACGAACAGCACTAGGCACTATGTTATCTGTGAAGCTTCCCGTGTCCATGTGTGTTATTTGAAGCGTAGTACCAGGGAAATCATCACTCCCCTTGTCAAATGGGTACTGTGTTAGCGCATTAATCACGTTACTCGCTTTGTGGATAGCATTTACCGCTGTCTTTGGATAAGCCACGTGACCTTGCTTTCCTGCAATATGGATAGTGCCGGAAAGTGAGCCCCTGCGGCCAATCTTAATTGTATCGCCGGTTGATGCAGATGCAGAAGGTTCACCGACTAGGCACATATCAAGCTGGACATTTTTAGATGCCAAATATTCAGCTATCCATTTAGAGCCCCACTCCGCCTCCCCTTCTTCATCACTGGTGATTAGCCACCAGAAAGAGACCTTTTCCTTATCTAACGAGGCAATGATTCGCTCTGTGGCCGCTAGCATGGCTGCGATGCCTGTTTTCATATCGGCAGCACCACGTCCATATAATTTATTTTTGCTAATTACGGGACTAAAAGGCGGTGACTTCCACTTATCAAGAGGACCTGGGGGCACTACATCAGTATGGCCGCTAAATGCAAAGTGATTCGGGCCCTGCCCCCACCTTGCGACGAGGTTGCTCACACCATTAATTGTGTATTTTTCACAAAAGAAACCGAGTTTTTCGAGCTTGTATATCAGGTAACTTTGGCAACCAGCGTCCTGCGGGGTAATCGACGCTCTTGCCATAAGCACTTCGGCAAAATAAATACTGCGAGCTGGCGCTATGGAAGGTAAAGGCTGAATTGACATGCATAAGAAACCTTTATGAAACGTGAGTCTATTACACAAATGTAAAGTGACACGGCAATAACAGATTTACGACAATACCATGACAGCGGACAAGGTAACCTGAAGTTAAAAATAATAAAGGATGACAACAAGGAAGGAGACAATGGGTGAGTTGTCGACTAGGACTGCCTCGTTATGATTTGTCTAAATCAACGCGCGTTGTTATAACTAGAACATAACTTAAAGAAAGGCATTACTGTGTTAAAAATCATTGTTTTAATACCCCTTATTTTGTCACTACTCTGGTTTGGCTATTTACAAGCCAATAAATACACTCTGGAGCAAGGCAAGCAAGGGTTTCTGTACATATTTGTGTTATCTGGTGTTATTGCGGCATTTTATACACTGATGCTGTTCTTAACGAACTAACGCACTTCAAACAAACACCCAATCACTGTGTTGTATAAAAAAAGCCAGCATCTATGAAAGAGGCTGGCTTTTTAGTATTTACCGGTGCCACTGCTAGTCGCAGCGACAGCTTTTACGCAGCAGTGCTTATAACGTCTGTGAGATAGTCACTTCGGCATTTGCGCGAAGCGCATCAATATATTGTTGATAAACGCGCTGGCCTTGTACCTGAGCAAGGCGCTGCTTCAGGCTTTCACCCAACTCATTCTCAAGCTCTGGTGCTGCGTTAACGTTTTCAAGCATAACAACAGCAACGTCACCGTTTACCGTTGTTGCAACATCAACTTTATCTTCGCCTTCAAGGGCAAGAGAGAAAAGCGTGTCAACGAGTGCACGTGCAAGTGTACCGCCCGCTCTCGGAACAGCAGTTGCTGTTTCCCAAGACACAGACTTTTCAGCTAGCTCACTTTCAACGCTTTCTCCAGCACGCACTTTTTGTGCGATATCAAACGCCCAAGCTTCTGCAGCTTCTTTTGACTTTTCAGCCTTAACAGAGGCTTCGATGCCTTCGCGTACTTCTTCAAGAGATTGAGTACGCTGAGGCTGATGCTCAATAACACGCGCAACAACAACGGTTTCGTCGTCTAGCTCTATAATATCGCTATTAAGCCCTTCATCAATAAGTTCAGAAGAGAAAGCAACGTCCAGTAAACCAGGGAAGCTTAGATCAGCAGGTGCGGTGTTGCGACTAAATACCACTGACTCTTGCACAGGCAAATCAACCGCATTCGCTGCATCTTCTAGCGTATCAGGTACTTCAAACGCAATTTCAGCTAACGTATTTTGAAGCTCAAAGTACTTTTCCATAGCCGCGTCATAAAGAAGCGTATCGCGAATCTCACCCGCTACTTCATCGAAAGATTTAACTTGTGCTTCTTTTAAGTCTGTTAACTTGATGATGTGAAAACCAAACTCGGTTTCAACTACGTCGGATACATCGCCAACATTTTGTAAAGCAAAAGCTGCTTCATCAAACGCTGGGTCCATCATTTCTGGTGTAATGAAGTCTAAGTCACCACCGTTTTCGGCAGAGAATGTGTCATCAGAGTTTGCTTCTGCAAGTGCCGCAAAGTCTGCACCGCTGTCGAGTTCTGCTTTTAATGATTCTGCTTTTGCTTTCGCTGCATCGGCATCATCGCCCGCTTCGATAAGAATGTGAGAAACACGGCGCTCTTCTTCTTTGCCGTAGCTTCCCAGGTTATTTTCGTAGTACGTGCGAACCGCTTCTTCATCAACCGAAACGCGATCTTTCAAGTCATCGACACTTAACTTAACGTAAGCAAGTTTAACCTGCTCGTCAGTATCGAAAGAGGCGATGTTGTTATTATAAAAAGCATCAACATCCGCATCTGTCACTTCGATTGAGCCGGCAAATTCATCAGAGCTCACTAGCACGTATTTCGCATCACGAGTTTGGCGCTGTAGCGCATTCGCTTGCTGTACTTCACCGTCCAACGCAAATGAAGAATTCGTTAGCGCTGCAGCCAACTGGTTTTGTGTCATTTGAACGCGCAGATAATCGCGGAAATCGGCCGCTTGGAAGCCGTTTTGACGAAGAATGGCTTGGAAACGTTCGTTATCGAACTGACCACCAAACTGGAACTCAGGCATTTGTGTTATGGTTTCGCGAATTTGTTTATCACTTACGCGCAATCCCATGTCCGTCGCTTGTTGCTGAATTAGTTTTTCAGCAATAAGTCTGTCCAGTACATTTCTTCTGAAATCTGCGAGGTATTGCTCACTAGAGAAAAGCTGTGCGATGCTTTCGCCGTATTGTGACTCCATTTGTGCACGCTGATTCTGATATGCACGCTCTAGTTCTTGTGCCGAAATTTCTTCGCCATTAACAGTAGCTACTGCAGTAGTACCTGATGATGTTAGGTAGCTACCTACACCTGCGAATACGAAACTTAAAACGATAAGCGCGATAATCGCCATCGCCCATGGGCCTTGAGAACCTTCTCTGATTCTTTCTAGCATGATTGTTCTTCAACTCCGTTGCTTACTACAGTTACCTCAAACCATCACAAATCCGTGAGTGCGAGATAAAATAAGCGCTGATTATAACCCAATGCTGCCGAATATAAACGACCAAAACACACTATTTGTACTGTCTTTCGTTAAGTTCGAACGTTGCGAGGACATGTATAAAAATCATCAAGCCTCGAAGGGTTATTTCTACTCTTAAAATATTGGGGTCAGAGTCATTACTCTGACCCCAATATTGAATTCTTTGTTTTAGAAATAAAAAAGGCGATGGACTAGCCATCGCCTTTTTCTATAATTTTTGTGCTTAGTTACAAGCGTCTTTCAGTGCTTTACCAGCTTTGAAAGATGGAACTTTCGCTGCTGAAATCTGAATAGTCTCACCAGTTTGTGGGTTACGGCCACTGCGAGCTGAACGTTCGCGAACTGAGAAAGTACCAAAGCCTACTAGTGCAACTTGGTCGCCGTCTTTAAGCGCCGCAGTTACTGAGTCAGTGAATGCGTCAAGAGCGCGGCCAGCAGCTGCTTTAGAAATGTCTGCACCAGCAGCGATTTGGTCGATAAGTTGAGACTTGTTCACAATTATGATCCCCTTCGATTGTTATTATACTGTTTGTCCAAAACGATTTTGCTTGAACGTTATAGCAAGCTTGATTGTTAACATCAAGCTTCAGTCACAAATAATTAACTTTATTAATGAATCGCTGCAATCCCTTTTGTGGCAAGGCTTCAAGCGAATACCACTTAAAGGTAACACAACTTTTGCGACTTGAAAGCCCTAATTTTAAAAAAATAAGGTTTTCTTTCGCTCAATGCACATTTTTTGTTCAATTATTGCAATTTTATAGCAAAAAAACGGCTACACGCCTTTAAAAACAAAGGATTGTAGCCAGTCGATTAAGTTATTTTTTAACCACCTTGACGCTTTCTACAGGTTCCTGCAGTGCAATATCAAGAACTTCATCAATCCACTTAACCGGATGGATTGATAAATCTTTCTTCACGTTGTCTGGAATTTCTTCCAAATCACGCTCGTTATCCTTTGGAATAACGACAGTTTTAATGCCGCCGCGATGCGCAGCTAATAGTTTTTCTTTAAGTCCACCAATAGCAAGCACCTCACCACGTAGGGTAATTTCACCGGTCATGGCTACATCGCACTTCACAGGGTTACCCGTAAGTGACGAGACAAGTGCAGTACACATAGCAATACCTGCGCTAGGGCCATCTTTCGGCGTAGCACCTTCAGGTACGTGCACGTGAATATCACGTTTCTCGTAGAAGTCATCGTTTACGCGAAGCTTTTCTGCACGACTTCTTACCACCGTCATAGCAGCCTTAATAGACTCTTGCATGACATCACCTAAAGAACCCGTTGATGTCATTTTGCCTTTGCCCGGAACCGACGTTGTTTCAATGGTCAGTAAGTCACCACCTACCTGCGTCCAAGCAAGTCCTGTAACTTGGCCAATTTGATTGTCTTTGTCCGCTTTACCGTAGTCAAAGCGCTGAACGCCAAGATAGTCCTTAAGGTTATCCTGAGTTACGACTACTTTGTCTTTGCTTTTCTTAAGCAAAATATCTTTCACGGCTTTACGGCATACCTTCGATACTTCGCGCTCTAGGCTACGAACCCCGGCTTCACGGGTATAGTATCGAATCATACCGATAACGGCAGAATCGGAAATTTCCAACTCCTTCAATTTAAGCCCATTGCGTTCCATTTGCTTGCCAATTAAATGGTTCTTTGCAATGTTGAGTTTTTCATCTTCTGTGTAGCCAGATAGACGAATTACTTCCATACGGTCAAGTAATGGGCCTGGAATATTCATGCTGTTAGAGGTAGCTACGAACATAACGTCTGACAGGTCGTAGTCGACTTCCAGATAATGATCACTAAAGCTATTGTTTTGCTCTGGATCTAGTACTTCAAGAAGCGCTGACGCAGGGTCGCCTCGCATATCTGATGACATCTTATCGATTTCATCAAGTAAGAAGAGCGGGTTTTTAACCCCTACTTTCGCCATTTTTTGAACTAGCTTACCTGGCAATGAACCAATGTAAGTACGACGGTGACCACGGATTTCAGCTTCGTCACGTACGCCACCTAGTGCCATACGCACATATTTGCGACCTGTCGCTTTAGCTATCGACTGGCCTAATGAAGTTTTACCTACACCTGGAGGACCAACAAGACACAGAATTGGGCCTTTTAGCTTCTTAACACGCTGCTGAACGGCTAAATACTCAAGAATGCGCTCTTTCACTTTCTCAAGGCCGTAGTGGTCTTCGTTAAGCACACCTTCTGCGCGGGAAAGATCTTTCTTAACCGGCGAGCGCTTGTTCCACGGCACGTTAGTCAGCCATTCAATGTAACTTCGAAGCACGGTAGCTTCTGCAGACATTGGTGACATCATCTTAAGCTTTTGAAGTTCAGCTTTCGCTTTATCTTCCGCTTCTTTAGGCATTTTAGCGTCGGCTATCTTTTTAGATAACGCTTCAAATTCATCAGGTGCGTCATCCAGTTCACCCAACTCCTTCTGAATAGCCTTCATCTGCTCATTCAAGTAGTACTCGCGCTGGCTCTTTTCCATTTGCTTTTTAACGCGGGTACGAATTTTCTTTTCGACCTGCAGCAAATCTATTTCGCCTTCCATCAGCGCCATCAGATATTCAAGACGCTCATTGACGCCCTGCATCTCTAACACTTTTTGCTTTTCAGTAAGCTTAAGAGGCATATGTGCAGCCATGGTGTCGGCTAAACGAGGCGCATCTTCAATGCCATTTAGTGATGTCAGTACTTCTGGTGGAATTTTTTTGTTTAGCTTTACATAGCCTTCAAACTGAGAAACCGCAGAGCGAATAAGCACTTCTTGTTCGCTCTCATCAATCTCTTCATCAGTTAGTTTGGCTACATTAGCAACAAAGAACGGCTCTGATTGCTTATAGCTTTCAATTTCACCGCGTACACTACCTTCAACCAGCACTTTAACCGTACCGTCGGGTAGCTTTAGAAGTTGTAGGATAGTAGCAATAGTACCGACGGTATAGATGTCGTCCGCTTCAGGCTCATCTACGCCAGCGTCTTTTTGTGCTACTAGAAAAATTTGTTTGTCATTATCCATTGCCGCTTCTAGACAACGAATTGATTTCTCACGCCCAACAAATAGGGGTATGACCATATGCGGGTAAACAACCACGTCCCGCAAGGCAAGCACAGGAATTTCAATGCGATTTTCACGCTCAACTGTCATACTTGTTCTCAATTAGTTTGAAATGTCATTTTTATATGGGGATGCAAGAGCAAAGTTCAATCGAAACTTATTAAAGTGCGTTAATTCCTTAACCTTACCTTCCCTGCTCTAGGGCCTGTTGACCTTAGTATAACCATTATCGATTTTGCCTCGAATGGCAATACTAAACTCAAAAATCTAGTAGAAAGGATAGCGAGATTTGTTTTAACCGCTCAAATATCACCCACTTTCAAGGTATACCCTTTGGTTAAACGTAGATCAGAATAGACAGCGAAGTCTGAAACTTTGGCTGTTAAAAACAAAAAAAGGCCCTGAAGGGTAATGCCGATCAGTTAAGAGTTTACTGATCGGTTGACCGATCTTTTTAAGGCTTCAAAATCCGGTATCAGGTAACTGATATCGGATTTTTTTATGGACGTTTCTCAAGCTTTAGACATCATCAATACTGTTAAGCAGCCACAAGCTAAAGCGCTGTCTGACCTTATTCCATTAGAGTTGATTGAACAAGCTTATCAGATGTCTGATACAGTCACCTTGCGCAAACGTAAGTTGTCGCTTGAATCACTGGTATGGCTACTTGTAGGCATGGCGCTGTACAATGACAAGTCGATATCTGATGTTGTAAACCAGCTCGATATTGTTGATCGCGAGGGTAAGCCTTTTGTGGCGCCAAGTGCGTTAACACAGCGTCGTAAAACCCTGGGGGAAAGTGGCGCAAAAGCGGTATACCAGCAAATGACCGCGCATTGGCTCAGGCAGGCTAACTTACCTCAGTGGAATGGGCTGACGCTGTTAGGCGTCGATGGTGTCGTCTGGCGTACCGAAGATACGCCAGAAAATACCGACGCGTTTTCACGCCAAAAGGATTCTCTTTACCCGCAAGTAAGAATGGTTTGTCAGATGGAGCTAAGCACTCACCTGATGACGGGAAGCGCGTTTGATAGTTACGCCGTCAACGAAATGAAGCTGGCCGAACAGCTTATCGAAACCACCCCAGATAATAGTGTCACCCTGTTCGATAAAGGGTTTTACTCCCTAGGCCTGTTACATCATTGGCAGCACGAAGGGGAAAACCGGCACTGGCTTATTCCTGTTAAAAAGAACCTGCAATATCAGGAAATTCGCTCTCTAGGGCGCAATGATAAACTGGTCAGTCTGAGCAGTAATCCGCGCTCTAGGAAGTTATGGCCGGGATTACCCGACACCCTGACCGCTCGTATTGTGAGCCGAAAAATCAAAGGCAAAACCTATGAAGTGCTTACGTCAATGACCGATGCCATGCGCTACCCTGCAGCCGATATCGCTGACTTATACGGGCATCGCTGGGAGATCGAGCTGGGCTACAGGGAGCAAAAACAATACATGCTGGGAAACCGTCTGACCCTGCGTAGTCGCCTGCCTGAATTAGTGAAGCAGGAACTGTGGGGCGTATTGCTGACCTACAATCTAGTGCGATACCAGATGGTTCAGATGTGCTTTAACCTTAAAGGAAACTACCTGCCTTACCAGCTAAGTTTTAACGGCGCGCTGGCTCAGGTGACGTCGCTGCTGGTCGGTCTGCCTTATTCAACGCCCGGCGCAATTCCAAGGCAGTATAAATACCTGCATAAAATGGCTGAGAATCTTATTCTGGCTCCACGGCGAGAACGTAGCTTCCCACGAACTGTTAAGAAGAGACCACAGCGATACAGCAGAAAGAAAAATGCCGCTCACCTTAAGTGAACGGCATTAGCCCTGAAGGGCCTTTTTTCACAAAACCAGCATCTATTCAGAGGCGGCTTTCTTTTCGTTGCTGTCGTAAATCAAGATAGGTTTTGATTCACCGCGAATAACGGTTTCATCAATAACCACTTTGCTCACGTCTTCCATTGAAGGAAGGTCGTACATAGTATCAAGCAAAACCGCTTCAACGATTGAGCGAAGACCACGTGCGCCTGTCTTACGATCCATTGCCTTTTTAGCAATAGCATTAAGTGCATCGTCACGGAACTCTAGCTCTACATCTTCCATCGAGAACAATGCACCATATTGCTTGGTGATTGCATTCTTAGGCTCGCGTAGAATTTGAATTAGTGCTTCTTCATTCAACTCTTCAAGGCTTGTTACTACCGGTAGACGTCCAATGAACTCTGGAATCAACCCATATTTCACTAAGTCTTCAGGCTCAACTTGCTTAAACAGTTCGCTGATTTGTTTGCTGTTGTCTTTCGACTTAACCGTAGCACCAAATCCAATACCCGTGTCTTTTTGTGCGCGTTGCTCAATAACTTTATCAAGACCAGCAAACGCACCACCACAGATGAACAATATCTTAGAGGTATCAACCTGCAGGAATTCCTGCTGTGGGTGCTTACGTCCACCTTGCGGAGGAACAGACGCAACCGTACCCTCAATCAGCTTTAGAAGCGCCTGCTGTACACCTTCACCCGAAACGTCACGAGTGATAGATGGGTTGTCTGACTTACGAGAAATCTTATCGATTTCATCGATGTAAACAATTCCGCGCTGCGCTTTCTCTACGTCGTAGTCGCACTTCTGCAGTAACTTCTGGATGATGTTCTCAACGTCTTCACCCACGTAGCCAGCTTCAGTTAGCGTGGTTGCGTCAGCCATGGTGAATGGAACATCAAGCAGGCGCGCTAGGGTTTCCGCTAGCAGCGTTTTACCACTACCGGTAGGTCCTATTAACAAAATATTACTTTTGCCAAGTTCTACGCCTTCGTGAACGTCGCCATTGCGCAAGCGCTTGTAGTGGTTATATACCGCTACTGATAATACCTTCTTTGCATGTTCTTGCCCGATAACGTAATCGTCTAGGTGAGCATGAATTTCACTTGGTTTAGGTAAAGCGTCCTGCTTTTGCTTAGGCGCGATTTCCTTAATTTCTTCGCGAATGATATCGTTACATAACTCAACACACTCGTCACAAATGAATACCGACGGGCCTGCTATTAACTTTCTTACTTCGTGTTGGCTTTTGCCACAAAACGAACAGTACAGTAGCTTATTATCACCGTCACCGCTTTGCTTATCACTCATTACTTTTGCCTCTGCCTTGCCTGAGCCGAAAACCGAAACGTGCTATGCACTGGCTCAGGTCTACTATAACTATACTACTTAGTTGCGGCTACGTCAGATCGATTTGCTAAAACTTGGTCAACAAGGCCATATTCTTTTGCCTCAGTTGCACTCAAGAAGTTATCACGGTCTGTGTCACGCGCGACTTTTTCATAGTCTTGACCAGTATGGTCCGCCATAAGGCGATTCAATTTCTCTTTAATAGACAGAATTTCTTTCGCGTGTATTTCAAAATCAGATGCCTGACCTTGGAAACCACCAAGCGGTTGGTGAATCATTACGCGCGAGTTAGGTAGACAGTAGCGCTTACCTTTTGCTCCTGCAGATAGTAGAAATGCGCCCATGCTTGCAGCTTGGCCCATACATACTGTACTCACGTCTGGCTTGATAAACTTCATCGTATCGTAAATTGCCATGCCAGCAGTTACCGAACCGCCTGGTGAGTTAATGTATAAGAAAATATCTTTCTCTGGGTTTTCAGCTTCTAAGAACAACATTTGAGCAACGATGAGGTTGGCCATGTGATCTTCAACTTGTCCTACCAAGAAAATTACGTTTTCTTTCAATAGACGAGAATAAATGTCGTATGAGCGCTCACCTTTAGAGGTTTGCTCAACAACCATAGGGACAAGTGCATTCATTGGGTCAAACGGGGTATTAGTCATAGCTACCTTGATTATCTAGCGTTAAAAACAAAAATGCTCGGAAGGCTCCGAGCATTTAAGCAGTTGCTGACAAGTAATGTCAATCAGACAGTAAAAAATTACGCCTGTTTGTTCATAACCTTGTCAAAAGCTTTAGTTACTTCGGTAACTTTTGCTTGCTCAAGAACCCACTCAATAGCTTGTTCTTCTAGTGCAACGTTCTGCATTTGTTGCATAAGCTCTTGGTTGTTGTTGTAGTAATCAACAACTTCTTGCGGATCTTCATACGCTGAAGCAGCAGTTTCGATCATCTCGTTAACTTTAGCTTCGTCTGCTTTAAGTTCGTTCTGCTTGATCACTTCACCTAGAAGAAGACCAATAGATACGCGACGTTTAGCGTTGTCAGTAAACAATTCAGCAGGTAGGTCTGGAAGGTTCTGACCACCGCCTTGTTGGCTGAAACGTTGTTTAGCTTGCTCTCGAAGTGCGTTCACTTCTTGATCGATAAGCGCTTGAGGAATATCAATCTCGTTAGCTTCAACTAGCTTAGCAATAACGTCTTCTTTAACTTGCGCTTTTAGCGTCTGGTTTAGTTCACGCTGCATGTTCTTACGAACTTCTGCTTTAAGCGCGTCAACACCGCCTTCTTCAACACCGAATAGTTTAGCAAACTCTTCGTCAACTTTTGGAAGATTTAGGCCTTCTACTTTCTTAACGGTAGTTTGGAAAACTGCATCTTTACCTTTTAGGTTTTCTGCGTGGTAGTCTTCAGGGAAAGTTACTTCGATAGTCACTTCTTCACCCGCTTTCGCGCCAACAAGAGGCTTTTCGAAACCAGGGATCATGCGATCTTTACCTAGCTCAAGAGCGAAGTCTTCTGCTTTACCACCTTCAAACTCTTCACCGTCGATAGAACCGACGAAGTCGATGATAACTTTGTCGTCTTTCTTCGCTTTACGCTTAACTTCTTTCCAAGTCGCGTGCTGCTTCTGAAGTGTTTCCATCATGTTATCTAGATCTTCGTCAGTAATTTCTACTACTGGCTTTTCGATTTCGATATCGCTAACACCTTTCACTTCTACTTCTGGGTAAACTTCGAAAGATGCTGTGAATTCTAGGTCCTGACCGTCTTCGTCTTTAGTCAATTCAAACTTCGGCATACCAGCAGGCTGAATTTCTTCTTGAATCACTGCTTGGTAGAAGTTTTGCTGCATAACATCGCCAGCAACTTCTTGGCGAACAGCTTGGCCGAAACGCTTTTTGATAACGCTTACAGGAACTTTACCTGGACGGAAGCCGTTGATGCGTTGTGTTTTCGCCAATTGCTGTAGACGTGACTTAACTGCTGAATCAACCGTGTCAGATGGAACGGTGATAGTAAGACGGCGTTCTAAACCCTGGGTCGTCTCGACTGAAACTTGCATTATGTTACCTCAACTATACGCCTCTGTAGGCGTTTTGTTCTCAATCCCCTCTCCCGTCATGCAAGAATTGCATATCACTCCGGGGTAGAGGTCGTTATTCGACGTTTATAAAATCAAACTTAGGACACGAAATTGTGCCAAAAAGCCAACCCGAAACAAACGTACTGGTTAAAAAAAGACGCGGTAGTATACAGCCGCATACCACAAGAGTCGAGAGGCAAACACAAGTTTGTAACAACCATTTGAACGCATTTTGACCAAATAGCGAAGCTAATAGTCTAAATAGCGAAAAAAACAGAATTTATGCGAATTTATTGAGCAATGAATAATAAAGAGGAGAGAAAGATAATGGTCGGTGAGACAGGATTTGAACCTGCGACCCCTTGTACCCAAAACAAGTGCGCTACCAAGCTGCGCCACTCACCGACAGATATATCTTTTTGAAAAGCCCTGCGAGAGCTTTAAATATGGTGCGGAAGGAGAGACTTGAACTCTCACGCCGTGAAGCACTGGAACCTAAATCCAGCGTGTCTACCAATTCCACCACTTCCGCGTAGACGCTAGCTATAATAGTCATTCAAAAAGAATGGCTGGGGTAACAGGACTCGAACCTATGAATGGCGGGATCAAAACCCGCTGCCTTACCAACTTGGCTATACCCCAAATGGTGCGGAAGGAGAGACTTGAACTCTCACGCCGTGAAGCACTGGAACCTAAATCCAGCGTGTCTACCAATTCCACCACTTCCGCGAAAAAGTGGGGTGGACGATGGGACTTGAACCCACGACAACCGGAATCACAATCCGGGGCTCTACCAACTGAGCTACGCCCACCATAGTAATCCTGTTCAGACTTATGTGTGAATTGAAAAACACATAAGCGCCTACCGAGCTGTCAGGAACTTACATGGCTACTCGGTAGTTAATGTCGACTCATACCCTAGCCCATAGAGGATTTATCACTAATGGCTAAAAGTATTTACTGAATCTAAGAAAGCATAAATGGTCGGTGAGACAGGATTTGAACCTGCGACCCCTTGTACCCAAAACAAGTGCGCTACCAAGCTGCGCCACTCACCGACTGGAATGCTTACATTAAGCTTTTGATAAAGCTTGAAAACATGGTGCGGAAGGAGAGACTTGAACTCTCACGCCGTGAAGCACTGGAACCTAAATCCAGCGTGTCTACCAATTCCACCACTTCCGC
>NZ_CAMZMZ010000014.1:0-93850 GCF_947311905.1 Alteromonas sp. CyTr2
TTCCGGCCATTTACTTTCTCCAGCTAAAGTTCAATTATATCCTTAACTGGACTGGTCAACTCAATTAAACCACCTCATATCAGTTGCAAACCACACTACCCCTAGGGTTGCGCGATGCGGCGGATAGTTAAGCGCGTAAAAGCTCGCGTCTACCTCGTCAATTCGGTAGTCTTCAGACTTATCTAAATAGGTATAGCTGGCAACTACATCTGCGCTATCAAAGCGTTTAATGGCAATTACCTCAACACCCAGGGTTTCGATATCAACGGGGTTTGCACTGCGTGCTGAAGTAGCGTCGAAGCTATATGTCCAATCTGTCAGCTCGTTATCCCAGCGATAGAATACAGCGGTATCAACTTTGAAAGACGTTTTATCAAATGACGCCCCAAACTCTAGGTTTTTGCTGACTTCTCGCTGTAACTGATTGTTACTTCTAAACAGACCGCTTGTGGTGCTGCCGCCTACAGCAGTGTAGCCAGCCACCTGCGTCGCCTCTGCATACGAAAGATAGAGTGTACGCGAGGCATTATTACCTGTTTGGGTCAGCCAGCTAATATCGCCCACAAAAGACAGTCGGTCGTCGTCGCGATTTGTATCGTCAAACGCCCCACCTAAACGAACGGTAAGCGATTCATTGCTGTTCAACTGAGTTCGATACTCGGGCACTAGGCTTATTTTGTAGTAGTCGCGAGAGGTGAAATTGTTCTCTAGTGTGGTTGACGTGATGTCGTCTGCAGTAAGCTGTGCTGCGTAGTTAATACCGAATTCTTGCGAAACATTATGAGTACCGGAAAATGCCAATGACTTCACTTGGGTTTCATGAAACGCCTGAAACGCTTCAGGATTTTCACGTGAGAATACGTAATGGTCGTCATTCTCTCTGTAGTAAGCAGAGACCTCAAAGGTATTTTTCATGCTCTCTTCGCCGTAGCGCTGTTTGTGATTTAGCATGACCAAACGGGTTTGAATGTCTTCTGTCTCGTTTACATTAAAAGGCGTGTACAAGTTAGGCCAGCCAAAAAATTTTTGCTGAAAGCCATAAAACACGTCGGTTTGTGAGTCATTACTTGCCAGCTGAATACGCCCTGACGCGCGTTCGAAATTATGATCGCCATTAGCAATAGTGCCATCACTTTCAGAGCGAGAATACTCCCCTTCAATCCCAACAGACCAACCGGGTAAATCACTAAGCGCGTGCTTTACTGCACCGTGTACACGCTGCAAATTGAAGTTGTTATTACCTATTCCCACTGACACACTGCCTGCTGTTTGGATGGGACGCCAGCCATAAGACACGGTACCTACGGAGCTATTTACGCCGTAAAGCGCGTTATCGACGCCCGTGAAAATACTCGGCTTCGTCAACATTTCTGGCGCAATAGGAATCTCGGCGAAATAGTGCCCCGTTTGCGGGTCGATCAGCGTTGCGCTTCCTATGCGAAAACCCGTGTTTTCGAATATACCGCCGCGAATAGTCACGTCAGCCTGCGCTTCTGCCATGTTTCTTGATTGCAAATCGACTCGCGGATCGTACTCTAAGTTAGATATAGGTGAATTAAACGTCCCTACCGGCTTGTTGTTCGCCGTCGCCGCCCCTTCAATCGTAATTTTTTCTACGCCTTTTTCGTTGCTGTTCACGCCAGAGTTAGCGTTTGATGAATCAACACTTTCAGCGGCCATGGCGGTAAAAGGTAAAGTACAAAAGAGCAAAGGTAGGATTGTGTGACGCATTCAGTGTCCTAGTTAAAAATTTAGGTTCAGCCTGCAGGCAAGAGTAATAAAAACGCGAAGTGTATAGCATTAGTAGACCGAGGAAAACGCTGCGCAGGTGAGTTTAGACCAGTAAGTTTATTTTTACCCACAGCTCTGCACATTTCCATTTATCAATACAAACAGCCTGTATGTATCTGTAGCAGCTCGCAATAATCATCAATCTCACCTTATTGTCTGCTTACCCTCCTTGCTAAAAGAAACGAGATAACATAACATTCGCGACCTCTACAAAACCTGCCAAAGATACGTAATATCTTGCTTATGCTTGACCTTAAAAGAAGGGATCACGCGCTTCATTGATGCGCTAGATTTTGTGCCCACCATTGTTAGACAAAACAACTCTGGCGGCATGTTCGATAGCTTTGCGAGCCGAAGTTTTTCTGGCGATGAAAATAACCCATCGGGATATTTAATAAACGGCTTCAACGTGCGTGGCTATAGCGGTAATAGAAGCACGGTTAACGTTCAAACCACAAAGATCAACACGCTCTAGAGCGTGTGACTCACAAAGATCCAAGTACCAACCGAAACAAGCACAATGCCACCAAATGTCTCTGCTCGCTTACCTATCAATGTTCCCATAACACTGCCCAACATAATGCCAATAGTTACCATCGAAAAAGTGGCTATCCCAATTAACGTCGCAGCAATAGCAATATTCACCTCAATTAGCGCGAGACTTGCACCCACTGCCATTGCGTCGATGCTTGTGCCTAACGCAGTAATACACAATAAAATAAAGGATTGTTTTTGAGACGTCGACTCTTCTTCGGCAGGTTTCAGGCTCTCGAGTACCATATGAATACCTAAACCAGAAAGAATGATTAGCGCAATCCAATGATCCCATGCTTCAACGTATGAAGACGCCGCGCGACCAATGAACCAGCCTATAAATGGGGTTGTTGCCTCTATCAGTCCGAACAAAAGGCCAATTTTGAGGGCAAAACTTAAACGAGGGCGATTGATTTTGACACCTTTGCCTATCGCGGCGGCAAACGCATCTGTTGACATAGCAAAGGCTAGCAAGATAAGAGCGAAGATACTCATAGTTTTAGAACTCCGGTCAGGCTAATTGAGTCCACGACAAATCCACAAGCCTGACCTTTAAGCGTGGACTTATCGATGGTCTCGCCAACCAAGAGGTGTCTGTACCATGGTAATGTGACCAATTATGTTGATACAAACTTTTCCATTTGAAACGGAAATAGGCTACTCCCCAACCGAGGGCCCTACGTTAATATAGCCGCTATAAACTGATCAAGTTGATTGCGACAAACTGCCCAACTTGAGATATAAATGACACCATGGTCACGCTCTTTCGATTGCACATATCCCAACAGTGGTCATACACTCAATTTTATTAAGTGTCGGCAACCAAGTATTTTTTCCAGCGTTACGCTTTGCGCCTCTCCCCTACTCATGGACTCCCTGAATAAGCCGTTGTCTTAGCGAGTTAACGATTTCATTGTTCATCTCTTTCCTCTGCCCGTACAATAGAGGCACTTCGTTGTTGCAGCGCCAGTATTTCCGGCTCGCACTGTATAATTCGACAACTCATTGCTAAAAGAGACTTTTTTATGAGAATTCTACTTTCCATTGCCTTCGTTGCCATTCTTGCAGGCTGCGCTACTCTCTCTCAACTGGCGGTTTACACTGTATCTAATGCCGAGTTAGAACAAGTGCTTGATAGCCAAGTGAGTAAATTGCAAAAGCAAACGTCACTTGCTGGTATTCCTCTTTATTTAGACGTGGAAGATATGACAGCTACCATAGGCCCAGATGGCAGAGACGTGGTTCAGCTAGGCACTATTGCCACTGCCCGTATTAGTGCATTTGGGTTGAACTACCCTGCAAAAGTGAGTCTAGCTTTGGAAGGCACGCCTTATTACGACAGTGAAGAAAAAGCGATTTTTGTGCGCTCATTGTCTCTTCTTGATAGCACAATTGATGCTGGCGGCTTTAAAGGTAATTTAGCCCCTGTAAGTGGCGAATTCATGCAGCTCATCAACGGCTATTTGGCCTCAAATCCAGTGTATCGGCTAGATCCTGCGAACAAAGCAGTAAGCATGCTTTCAACGGTGCCAATGCAGCTCACCGTTGAAGAAGGTAAATTAAGGTTAAGCGCTAAGCCTTAACACTATTGGCAATGCCAATGTAAAACAGTGGATTGCTGCTGGCTATACCGCAGACGACTGGCAGGTGCGCGTAAACGTAAACAACCTGTTTTGAGGGCGCTTTTTATTTTTTACGTCTAGTCTCTAGAATCTTATTGTTTCTTCGAAATGCGGAATAAACGCATTCCATCCTTTTTCTTTAATGGCACTTTGCAATGTATGTTTAGCACCTTCCTCTCCGTGGATTAAGTAAATCTTGGGCAGCGTATTGAAGTGCGACAACCAGTCAATTAGCTGTTCTTGACTAGCGTGTGCTGAAAACCCACCTAACGTGTGGATTTGTGCGCGAACGGCAATATCCTCCCCCGCCATTTTTACATGTGTGGCTCCATCGATTATCTTACGTCCCGGCGTCCCCATTGCCTGAAAGCCGACAAAAACTACATGGGACTGTTTACGCCATAAATTTTGTTTTAAATGGTGTCGAATACGCCCACCGTTGCACATACCGCTGCCCGCAATGATTATGGCACCGCTAACCACTTTGTTAAGCGCAATCGACTCTTCTGTTGATGTGGTATAGCTTAATATGGGCAACAATGAATGTAAGCTCTGATTTTGGCTATGAACGCGCTCGGCACTATCGGAAATAGCATCGAGATCTTCTTCGTTATAAACATCTTGGTAGCGGTGATAAATTTCAGTGACCGCAATCGCCATTGGGCTGTCTAAAAACACCCGCTGCTGCGCTAATTTGCCTTGTTGATATAGCTCACCTAATCGAAATATGATCTCTTGGGTGCGCCCTACCGCAAATGATGGAATAAGAATGTTTCCGCCGTTTTCACTGGCTTGTAAAATAACCTGTTCAAACTCATCTAGGGTGGCTTCCATTGAACGATGGTTGCGATCGCCATAGGTAGACTCTAAAAGTACGATATCCGCTTCTTCTATTATATCCGGATCGCGAAGTAACGCGGCTTGCGAATTACCGAGATCGCCAGAAAAGACTAACTTTTTAACGTCACCGTTTTCAGTGATACATATCTCTACTATCGCCGAGCCAAGAATATGCCCGGCGTCAGCAAAATTAAGCTCAACGTCTTGGGTTATTTTACGTTTGGTGTAATAGCGAATGGGTATGCACTGCTTTAACACGCCATCAACTTCTTCTTTGCGATATAATGGTTCGATAAGGGGTTTACCCGAACGCTGACGACGTTTATTTTCCCATTCTGCGTCTCGTTCCTGTAAAGACGCAGCATCTTTTAACAAAACTTCAATGAGATCGGCGGTCGGCCGAGTCATATAGATTGGGCCGCTATAGCCCTCTCTTAGTAAAATAGGCAAACGGCCAGAATGATCAAGGTGTGCATGAGACAATATCACCGCATCAAGCTGGCTGACATCCACGGGCAAGGGTTCGTGGTTTTTTGCTTCTTCATCTCGCCTGCCTTGATATAACCCGCAATCGAGCAACAAGGTGCTGTGCGCTGTCTTAAGCAAATGCATTGACCCTGTCACCCCTTCAACTGCGCCTAAAAAGGTAAGTGTTGCCATAGTATGCTCCTTTAATCACCTTCCACGTTTTGTTGACTATCACCGTGCGTTGAATTTGCCGTGGTAATGCTGTCCTCGACCTGCTGAATGCGGCTAAACACTTTGATCCACATGTGCACAATTTGTAAAAGAAATTCCATACACTCGGTAGCGTCTGTCATTTGGCTAATGGAAATATCACCTTGCGTTGCCTCCAGTACCAGCGCTGATTTCAGTGTATGGTGCTCTTTATCAAGTAAATCGAATTGAACGTTTAACGCGTCGCTGCTATCAAATTGTCTCCAACGCACCATTTTCATGAACTCGTTGGTGACCGATAAATAGTTGGTAAATTGCCCTTCAAGCATTGGTTGAGCGAGCACCTCTCGACGCCTACTCAGTGCTGAAATGGCTTCGGCTTTTTGTGCGTTCGATAACATGTAGTGCTCTACTCGCATAAGCGATGCCAACGCTTCGGTAGTTTGTTCACTTAAGGCTTCGCGCTCTACTTCAACAATAAACTGCGAAATATGCTGACAGAGCGTTTCAACACTCTTTAAATCGTTTTCAACAACCGTTATTTCGCTGCTTTGTTGGGAAAGCAATTTGGGGTAAACGCTTAAGAAGCGGTCTGATACTGATAGTAACTCTAGGATGAGCGCGTTCACTGCCAAATCGGGAGTTTGAGCAATGTTTTTATCTAAGTGCTTGGGCTTCGACGCCTTTTCTTCTAACGATACAAAACGTCGCTCGAGAAAGCTTGTTAGCCAGTCGTTCAGGGGCAAAATAAGCGCCACTCCCAGCAGGTTAAACAAGGTATGAAAGATAGCAAGTGTAATGCCCGGAGCAGCTTCTAAGTCGGCAACAGCGGTTATCCAATTAATAAAGGCAAATAGTAGGGGTAAAACCAAGGCAGCCACAATGGCGGTAGTAACGTTAAAAATAACCTGTGCCGTTGCCACTCGCTTAGCACTGGATGTGGCGCCAATAGAGGCGAATAGAGCGGTAGACGTAGTGCCAATATTTGCTCCAATTACCATTGCACCCGCGGCATAAATGCCCACCATTCCAGAGGTCGCCGCGGTAATAGTTAAAGCGATGGATGCACTAGATGACTGAGTTAGCACTGTCATAATGAAGCCAATAACTAAATACATCAGAAAGCCTTCAATACCAGAGGCTTGAAACTGACTGAGATCGAAGGTGCTCACGATTCCTTCAAAGGCGGTTTTTAAACTGTCAATCCCCACAAAAAACAAACCGAACCCAGCAATCGCAATACCCAGTGATGCTAATCGACTGTTGGGTTTCAGTAGTTTTAGAATCATGCCTACACCAATCATAGGCAATGCAACGGCTTGAATATTTAGTTTAAAACCCACTAAGGCAACAAGCCACCCGGTCATGGTTGTACCTATGTTTGCACCGTAAACAATGCCCAGTGCATGGCGCATGCTAAGAAGACCAGCATTAACAAAGCCTAACGATGCCACAGTTACCGCGCTTGAAGACTGGACTAAAGCGGTCATCGCCGCGCCTGACAACACACCTCTAAATGGCGTTTTACTCCACTTAGCAAGTAACGTTCGTAAAGCGTTTCCTGCCGCTAGTTTAAGCCCGTCGGTCATCATGCCAATGGCTAGCAAGAAAAGCCCCAAGCCACCAATAATATTGCCAATCAGTACGATACTATCCATCTACCACCTTCTTTGTCTGTTAATCGCTTATCGAACGTAATTCGTAATACACTCGCTACATCTAGGCATTCGTTAGGCGGGTGTGGCATATAATGCCCCCACACCGGTGACCAATTTGTAAAGCAGAATGCTACGCACTGAACAAGCGGTGCTATGCATTCAACAAGCGCTGTATGCCTGCATAAAAGTGTAGATAAGAGTACAATGGGCGTAACTTGCATTGTTTGTTCTTGGTCAAACAATAAAGAAAAGTTACTGCGCTTGGCGCTGTAAGTCGGCAAGTCTATGTTCCCGAAGGCACGTGGCAGATCAGTAACGGGCGGCTAGTATGAAAAAGGTGATGGAAGTGACAGATCGTATCAAAACACTAGATGAATTCGCAAAGTACGTAGATTACTCTTTGCTGAATACCCTTACCCCAGACCCGCAGTCGACGTGCGATGGTGACGACCATAACCCGCGCCAAGTGTTTTCAGGTCACTATGTGCCAGTTACTCCGACCCCATTAACTGCACCGACGTACGTTGCTCATAGCGAAACGCTGTTTGCCGAATTAGGCTTAGACGATAGCTTGGCAACATCTAAAGATTTCACCCAGCTGTTCTCAGGGGACATGTCGGATGTACCTGCTCCAATGAAGCCCTTCGGCTGGGCAACCGGCTACGCACTTTCTATTTACGGTACGGAGTACACACAGCAGTGCCCGTTTAGAACAGGTAACGGCTACGGCGACGGCAGAGCAATTTCTATCGTTGAAGCAGTATTAAACGGCAAGCGTTGGGAAATGCAGTTAAAAGGTGCGGGTCGCACGCCTTATAGTCGCGGCGCAGACGGGCGCGCCGTATTGCGCTCAAGCGTGCGCGAATTTTTAGTGCAAGAACACATGCATGCGCTTGGCATTCCGACCTCACGTTCGCTGAGCTTGTTTATGTCTGAATCAAACACGGTAGACAGGCCGTGGTATCGCGAAGGGTCTCATTCCTATGAACCTGAAGTGATGGTAGAAAATATAACGGCTATTTCTACCCGCGTGGCGCCCTCCTTTTTGCGCGTAGGCCAAATAGAGCTTTTTGCTAGGCGAGCTCGCTGTAACGAACACAGCGAAGCGTTAAACGAACTAGAAGCCATTGTTAAGCACCTTATTGAGCGAGAGTACTCAAGTGAAATTGACACAACCACGTTGTTTGAAGAGCAATTGGTAACGCTGGCTGCACTATTTCGAGACCGGCTAACGCGTCTTGTTTCTGGTTGGGTTCGCGTCGGTTATTGCCAGGGCAATTTTAATAGCGATAACTGCGCCGCAGGAGGCTTTACGCTGGATTATGGACCATTCGGCTTTTGTGAATTTTTTGAAGCAGACTACCAACCTTGGACAGGCGGCGGTCGTCACTTCTCGTTTTTAAACCAGCCCATTGCTGCGCAAAAGAACTTTGATATGTTCTGTCGCTCACTGATGCCGCTACTTGAAGGCAACAGTGAACAGCTCTCTAAGCTTAACGAGATCAACGACGGTTTTTCTGGCGTGATGGAACGCGCCATGGAGAGTATGTGGGCAACAAAGCTTGGCATTGCCAGCTACAACCACGACTTGCTGATTAAGCTGCTGCAATTAATGCTGCGCACAGGCGTGGACTACAATCTGTTTTTCCGAGAGCTATCGTCAATGCCTGAAGATATGGCGAGCTTGACGAAAAGCTTTTACTACCCGCCTAAAGCAGAGGTCATGACAGAATGGGAAGCATGGCTACAAACGTGGCGTGAGCGCATTGAAAAGGACGCCGAAACACAAGGTGATGTTACAAACGCTATTGCTGCTACCGCAGAGCATATGCGCAAAGCGAACCCTAAATTCACATGGCGCGAATGGTTAATTGTGCCTGCCTATAAAGCCGCAGAGAAAGGTGACTTTACGCCAATTCACGAACTTCAGAAGATACTTACTGCGCCTTATGATGAGCAATCAAAAGAGGTAGAGAATAAGTACTACCAGCTGCGCCCACTTGAATTTTTCAGTGCGGGCGGAGTCGCTCACTACAGCTGCTCTTCGTAACAAAGAGCAGCTTCATTTTAGTTTACTTACAAAGAGTCAATCGATTCGCTAGGCTCAGTAAACCACACCGGGCCATCTTCGGTCATATAAAAGTGATCTTCTAAGCGAATACCGAACTCGTTTGGTACTACGATCATAGGTTCGTTACTAAAACACATACCAGATGCTAGCGGGTGAGGATTGTCTTTCACCAAATAAGGCCATTCGTGAATATCCATGCCTATGCCGTGCCCGGTTCGATGAGGCAAACCTGGTAAGTTATAGTCTGGTCCTAAGCCATCTTTAGCTAAGCTGTCTCGCGCGGCTTTATCCACATCGCCACAGGAAACACCAACTTTTGCAGCGTTAAATGCGGCAAGCTGCGCGCGTTTTTCGCTTTCCCATAATGCTCTTTGCTTATCGGTTGGCTCACCAAAACAATAGGTTCTCGTGATATCAGAGAGATAGCCGTGCACCTTACAGCCAGTATCAATCAATACTAAGTCATTTTTCTTTAAAACTTGAGGGTCTTTAACGCCGTGGGGAAACGAGGTGGCTTTTCCAAAAAGTACAATGCAAAAATAGTTACCAGTGGCCCCCACTTTCTTATGTGCATCGTTAATAAATGCTTCAACTTCAGTAGTAGTAATACCTTCATAAAGCATACTGGCAGTCGCTTTATGCACAGCAAGTGTCATGTCCATAGCGCGTTGAATAAGCGCTAGTTCATTGTTAGATTTGTGCATGCGACAGTGTGCTGTTACCTCAGCACCATTAATAATTTGCCAAGATTGGCCAAGCATCTTATTCAAACCATCTACGATAAAAAACTGGGTCGACTCATCCACACCCAGCTTATCGCCTCCAGCGGTATTTAGTTTATCTAGCATAGCTATGACAAGCGCATATGGGCTCTCGTGCTCTTGCCAGCCAATTATGTTGCCTTCCACTAATTTGCGTTCGTTTAAAGAGTCGATCTCAAAGGTAGGAGCTAGATATACAACGTCACCCTTTGCAGGCAAAAGCGCACCGACTAAACGCTCACTGGCGTACCACTGCATACCTGTAAAATACGCTAAGTTAGTACCCGCGTTTAAGTAGAGCGCACCAATGCCATTTTCCTGCATATAATGCTGCGCCTTGGCAATTCGGGCTTTGTATTCAGAGAGTTCTATGGGGCGCAGATCGCCTGTCATGTTGGCAAGGCTATCTAAAGCCTGCTGTGGTGTTTTTGTACCTATTATTTTACCCATTTTTTTCGTCCCTACACTGGCGCAAGACTGATTGCCTGTTGGAATGGTCATCAGCCCGCCTTAAATATGAATTTATTAAAACGGGCTCACTGTACAACATTCAATAGAAATGTCGAGATAAGCAGAGATGGCTAGACCTTTTGTACAGCTTGTACAGCGTACCTAAAGATAAACACTCGCTTATGACTCGCTGTGCTTCACAGTGCACTTTTCCACGCAGCCTCTGGTAGCAAGTACAAGCCTTTTTCGCTTTTTGCGCCTTCATTCACGATATAGCCGATACCCGCCGCCATAACGGCCAAAGTTACGTCGAAGGCATTGATGCTGTCACCATAGCCCGCAGTTAAGTTAAACATAGAGCCATCGGCTAGAAGATACAGTGTTTTATCGCCCAGTTTATAGGCATTTACATAAGGCATTGGCTCACTGTGAGTAGCGTTGTTTTTAAGGTAAGGCACATCAATTTCTTGGGCTACATGGCCTACATTTAAAATAAATGTTCCGTCTTTCATGTTGTCTAGATGACTCGAATTCACCACGCCATACGCACCAGTTGCAGTGGCAATAACATCAGCCTGGCTAGCCGCTTCATTTAAATCAACCACTGGCCAGCCGTCGTACTTCGCTTGAAGCGCTCTTGCTGGATCAAGTTCTGCAACTTGAACTTGTGCCCCAAACGCTTTAGCCGAGGCAGCAACGCCCTGCCCTACCAGACCATAACCAATAACAACTACTACTTGTTCGTGCAGGGTTAGATGAGTGGTTTGGAAGAAGGTTTGCCATGCGCTTAAGCCCACCATGTGCCTGTTGTGAAGCCCTTCTTTTACCGGCAAATCATCCCAGTTAAATATTGGATAGTTTGGCGCCATACCATTTAAACGGTTAATGCCAGAGCCCGTTGCTTCTAAGCCCGATACAATGCTCGGTACTGGTTTATTTGCTTTTATATTTTCGTGAAGTCGAGTTGTCAGATCTGCGCCCATTTCACACAAATGGGTAGGCTGCCACGCCAGCGCTTTATCGAATGACTCAGACCAGTCAGCCTCGCTCATATCACGCCATGCATGGGCCGTTGCGCCTTTATCAACAAGGTAAGACACCACGTCATCTTGCACTGTAGTGGGGTTACACGTGGTAAGAAAAATGTCGCATCCTCGTGAAAGTAGCCCTTCAACCAAAGGCGCCATTTTCAAATCTAAATGCATGTTGCAAGCAAGTTTAACGTTCGACAGATCGGGAAGTGATGCAATGGCATTACGAGTGCGCGGCATATGAAGGCTAGCCCACGCCAACTCTGCTTGAAAATCTTGGTACATGAAAAGGATACTCTGAGAAAATGAAAAGCAGAATCATACGTGAGAATGCTGTATTTATAAATCAGCTAGATACTTCCCTTTATTTCTCCTATTGGTTATTTCCTCTTATTCTGAATCTTCCTCCCAAATCACCACTTTGTTTCGACCTTTTGCTTTCGCTAGGTACAAGGCTTGGTCTGACTGTTTAATGAGAACATTTATATCCTCTTCGCCTGGCGAGGTTCCTGCCACACCTATACTTACTGTCACTCGTATGAATTTGTTGATGTCGTGGGTGAAAAGGTGTACGCGGAGATTCTTGGCAATTTGCTTGGCGTAATGCACCCGAGTATGGGGCAAAAATACCAAAAACTCTTCTCCGCCCCAGCGAAAGGTAATGTCAGAGCCCCTAACTTGCCCTTTAATTTCTTCAGCGACTTTTATTGGGCTATTTTTAGCAATATGAGTAACAAGAACACTATATGAATCTAATTCAACAGCCCCCCCCAAACCGTGTTACCAGTGAGCCCATAACGAACGCGCCCATTAGTATTTTTTATAAGTGTATTCTGCTGATATTTAGTCAGGATGTCTTCAGCAGTAAGCTGACTACCTTCCTCGTAATACATCCACAGCTTGTCGTTAACTAACTGCATTTTATCTAAAGACGCAGTACTTTTAGCGTAAGCGTGAGAGAGCCCGCCCCACAAGCAATTAACTATTACAAAACCAACAAATAAAAGAAGTGCTTTCATACATCAATTCTTTTGAATAGGGGCTTTTGAACACAGGGCTAGCTTTTGTATCGGCACCCCTTTCTTATATAAATATTAAGTTACGCTTATCAAAACCGTTTGTGAATAGGTTAAATTCATCAATATTCTACAAATGCGTTTTTGTGTTGTTTCGTTTCCACATGTAAAGGCTTACGTATCTTTTATGCTTAGTTTTATTACCAGCACGCTGATTCCTGTTTTGATCCTTCTGTTAATGGGATGGCTATTTTTTCGCATTAAATGGCTCAATGAAGGGTTTATAGAAGCTGGATCTAAACTGGTATTTAACGTTGCGCTCCCTGCGCTGTTATTTTTATCGATAGCGCGAGCAGACTTTTCTAAAGCCGCCAACCTATCGCTGATAGGCGTTGGGGTTATGGGCACGCTCATTGTTTTTGCCGCTCTGATGATTACCTCTCATCTGACCGTACATCCGTACAAAGCCAGAGGTGTGGTTGTACAAGGCGGTTTCAGAGCCAATATGGGCATTATTGGCCTTGCTTATTGTGCCAATACCTATGGGCAAGAAGGGCTTGCTGTAGCCTCGGTCTATATGGGGTGTATTACTATATTGTTTAACGTATTGTCTGTCTTTGTTCTTAATTTTTATCAAGGCGCGTCGCGTTCTTTATTGGGTCAAGTTACTGGCATGGCGAAAAACCCGCTAATTCTTTCTATCGCGGCAGCGCTCCCCTTCTCTTACTTCGAATGGCAATTGCCCACCACCTTGATAAAAACCGGTGAATACTTTGCGCAGCTAACACTGCCACTTGCACTTATTTGTACCGGTGCTTCCCTACAGTTCCGCTCATTCTCCAGTGACTGGTTTAACATTGTGCTTAGCACAACCAGTAAATGCGTGGTTTATCCCACTATATTAGTCGCGTTTGCCTATGCTTTTGGATTTAGAGGTATGGAGCTGGGCATTGTTCTTCTTCTCGCCATTTCACCTACTGCTGCAGCAAGCTATGTCATGGTTAGAAACTTAGGCGGTGATTATCGTTTGGCGGCAAGTATCATCGCAGTGAGCACATTGGCATCTTTGCCTATTACCGCCCTCGCCTTTGGAATATTAAGTAAACTACAGCTAGTGTGATGAAAATATGTCTTTGTTAAGCACATTTTAAGTTTATAAACAGTGAAGAGTGAGGCTATTGATGTGTTGTTAGACGTTATTGGAAACGAAAAGCGCCGGGTAACTCGACGTTAACCCGGCGAAAAAGGCGTAACAGACGTCGCCCTAATCTGCTTCTATCTCACCCTCTTCAATAGCCACAACGCGACGTGCTTCAACGTAGGTTTTAATAGCCCAAAGTGTCTCTTGGTCTAAGATAGGATCGGTTTGACCTTCAGGAATGCCGCCAAGTGCAGGCATGCCTTTCGCCGAGCCAAAACGCAAGCGCTCAACGAACCATTCGTCGTCTTCAAAGCTTTCTGGGTCGAGTTCACGAAGGTCTGGGTTTATTCCGCCAGACTGCGCGTGCAAGCCGTGACAACCTGCACAGTTATTTGCATAAGCGGACTCACCAAACTTGATGACCTTCGTTTTGGTTTCTTCATCAAGGCTTCGATATGGGTTTTCAAACACCCAGCCATTTTCAGACTCATCGCCATCAGTGATTGGCGGCATAGCTGAGCTATCTGCTCCTTGAGGGATAACATTTCCATGTGCAAGCACGTGGCCAGACAAGCCAGTTACCACGAGTGCCGCAAACAACATCGATATTTTTGTTTTCATAATTCGTACATCCTCAAAAGACTATGAATTAAGTATACGTACGAGGAAATAAGGGGTAACTCTACTTTGGTTTTGAAAGGCTCCTCCTTTGGTAGGAGGCCACAATGATAGCCACTGAAAGCGCAAGCTTTACAATAGCTGCTTCAACGTTAGTGCTAAAGTCAGAGTCGAAATAACGCCCATAAGAATGATGAAGACTTACCTTGCCAACAGGTAAATGAATAGGTGAAGAAAAAAAGGCCAGCGCACCTAGGCGCTGGCCATGTATTAATCACTGTTTACTGCTCAGCTAAGGTTAGTTTTTTGCCACCTGCTGATAGCGCTTGGGCAATTTAAACGTCCACACGGTGCCGCCTTGGTTGAAGTGCTTCACACGTTTAGCAACTTCACCGCCCCATAATGGCACTGCGCCGCCCCATCCTGATAGTACAGAGATGTACTGCTCACCATCCATCTCCCATGTCACTGGAGAGCCAACAATACCTGAGCCAGTTTGGAACTTGTAAACCATTTCGCCGGTTTTGTCGTCAAAGGCCATCAGATAACCTTCAGGGTTACCGGTCCAAACCAAACCACCACCTGTGGTTAACACGCCGCCCCAAAGTGGAGAGAAGTTGTTGTAGCGCCAAACGGTTTTACCTGTTTTAGGGTCAATCGCTTTAAGTACGCCGATAAAGTCCTCATTCACTGATTTGATGGTGAAACCAGCACCTAGGTACGCTGCACCTTTCTTGTAAGAGGTAGGCTCGTTCCAGATATCCATTTCCCATTCGTTTGAAGGCACATAAAAGAGTTCAGTATCCTTTGAATAGGCCATTGGCATCCAGTTTTTACCACCTAAGAACGCAGGGCGAGCGACAACCTGTGCACCTTGTTTACCATCAGCTGATTGCGCTGGGCTTCCTGGGCGATTTTCTTCAATGTAGATAGGTCGACCTTTTTCATCCAGTCCCTTTGCCCAGTTTAATTTATCAACAAACGGGAAGCCGCGAATGAAGTCACCGTTTTCGCGGTTAAGGACGTAGAAAAAGCCGTTTCTGTCGGCGGTTGCCGCCGCTTTCACTGTCTTGCCGTTTTCCTGGTAGTCAAACGAGATAAGCTCGTTTACGCCATCGAAGTCCCAGCCATCGTGTGGTGTGGTTTGGAAGTGCCACACAATTTTTCCTGTATTAGGGTCGATAGCTAAGCGCGACGACGAGAAGTAGTTATCGCCCGGACGTAGGTGAGAGTTCCACGGTGCAGGGTTACCCGTACCGAAAAATAGCAAGCCTGTATCTGAGTCGTAAGTACCACCTAGCCACGTTGCTGCACCACCGGTTTTCCATAAATCAGCAGGCCATGTTTTACCTGGCGCGCCACCTGAAATACCATTTTCGGTTTTCTTACCGTCTTTCCATATGTACCCCATGTGCCCTTCAACGGTAGGTCTAACCCATAGCTGTTTGCCAGACTTCGCGTCGTAAGCATACACTTTACCGACGATCCCGAACTCACCACCGGAAATCCCTGTAATGACTTTTCCGTCAACTACAATAGGCGCTGCAGTAATGGCGTAGCCCGCTCGATAGTCTTCAACCTTTTTCTTCCAAACGGTTTTGCCCGTGTCTTTATCCAGTGCTACTAACTTGGCATCCAAGGTGCCAAATATGACCAGATTATCGTAAAGCGCAACGCCACGGTTTATCACGTCACAGCAAGGCATAATGCCGTCTGGCAAACGCGCTTCATATTGCCATAGCTCTTCACCAGTTCTCGCATCGATGGCCCACACACGAGAGTAAGATCCGGTTACATACATCACACCATCTTTTACCAGAGGCTGCGATTCTTGACCCCGCTGCTTTTCACCACCTAATGAAAACGCCCACACAGGACGTACTTCTTCTACTGTATCGCGGTTAATGGCGGTTAGCGGGCTATAGCGCTGAGCTTTCAAGCCCATTCCATACGTCACTACGTCGTCAGTGGTAACGTGGTCATTTTGAATATCTTTGTCGGTGACAACAGCATGGACAGGAGTTAACGCACTTGCACAAACCAGCATAGATAGGGCAAGTTTTTTAATTGGCATATTATTATTCATAACGGTTCCTAGTTGCATGTAGGCCATAAATGGTCTGTTTCAGACTATTCGTTAGGATTAGCATAGCTAGGGGGGATGTCGATGCCTATGCAACAGCGGAGTGATTTGACTCCTCCTTTAGGAGGAGGAATGAAGGGCTATTTTCCCTTTTGTTTAACACCTTTACGCTTTCACTTCTTTTTAAAGTAATGCGTTCTTCCAATACTGATAGCAGTGCTTAAGATAATAAAGCTGATAGCCACAGAAGTATTGCCCAAAGTGCTTTCGTTCTGAACGCTGTTGTTCAGAGTGCGCTTATTCTGAAAGCTCTTGCCCCGCAAAATAGGGCGGCATCTCATAAATGGTTTTGTATTTCTCAAATAACCGTTGCATATCACCCTCTACCACCATTCGCGTAATTACGTCACCAATTTCATAGCCTAGCGCGCGATAATTAGTATGAACAGCAAGTCCTATATCCCACTTTTGCTTTCCAATAAGCGGAAACGCGTTGCTTGCAAGGCGATATTGCTCATTATCGACAAACTGACTGAGGTAGGATATTTGCGAGCGCAATCCCATTACCGCTTCGACGGTTCCTGCTTTCATTGCGTCAATCGCTTCTGCGTTTGAACCATAGTGCGATGTTTTTTCTCGCAATCGGCCGCCAAACGCTGACGTTAAGTAAAAGTGGGGAATGCTGTCTATTTCCGCCCCAATCGTGTGATACTGAAACATGCCCATGGTTTCCACTTCGGGCAAGGTTTGCGTGTTGTGAATGATTTGCCAGCTTTCACGCTGATAGGGGGCAAACATATGAACGAGCTCATTAACCAACAAGCCCACGTCGTCACGTTTTTGAGAAAAACTGGGGTCGTAAGGCGCGCGCATCATCACATCAGCCTTAATGCGATGAATTATATGGCCCTTCCATAGGTAATTTCTGAAATCGTCCTCTGTCGTTTCACCTGGTGTCATCCATATCAGTTCTAGCTCAACACCAAGGGCGCTCGCGATTTCACGGGCGATATCAATATCAATACCTGTGGGGCTGTCGTTTTCAATAAATGAAAATGGAGGATAGTCGGTGTACACCGCAATTCTAATTAAACCGCTGTCTTTAATATCGTCTAACGATCTTGCTTCCCCGAACGCAGAAAGCGCAGAACCCGTTATCAGGCAGAGTAAAATGAAAATAACTCGAAAAGGTTTAACTAACTGCACAGCTTACCCACTTATTCAATCGAACTTCTTAAGCATACTAAGGGGTTAGCGTGATTTTACTAATGCTACTTTAGCGCCATAGCATTCCTCCTTTAGGAGGATGTTCTTCGGGAAAATTGCCATATACCCTTATGTCAGACAAACAGATATCAGCAAAAGCATGCAGCTGAGCTCGGGGTGGTATATGGCAAAGGGTGTAAAAAGCACGGTTGAAAGACGATTAACCGGTAAGCGTTATCAAAAGTGTGTAGCGTCACTTTTTTGCTGCGTTCTGTTGTCGTTTTTAAACAGCGCGCTCGCGTTTAATGAAGCGCAACCTTCACGTACTCAACAAGCTGCACCACAGGCCTCTTTTGCCACTATTGTGGTCATTTACATAAAAGTTGCGGGCACATCTCCACCAGGCACACCAGACTATTTAAAGTCCCCCAGCAATGAGGGGACAGCTGGCGCAAGTGTGGCGATAGAGGATGCCAATATCACGGGAAAATTTCTTGGTTATCAGTTTGAGTTAACTGAAATCAGTGTGCCTTCTATCGGCGAACTGCAAGCTTCTTTAGCTAAAACACGTAAGCACTCTGGTTCAAGTGCTAACACAAATCACAAAGAAATAAGCAGCAATCAGCAAGGCAACATTGCACCCGTTGTACTACTGGACATGCGAAGCAGTGATAAGGTAAAGGCTGCCTCAATTGAGCAGTTGATTGCCAATATTCAAAGCACGCTTCCTAATGCCGTATTTTTTAACGTAGCTAATAGCGATGATTTGCTGAGACAAAATTCATGTCGCCTGCCCTTGTTTCATACAATCCCCAGTTATCAGATGAAAGCCGACGCGCTAGCCCAGTGGTTTCGCACTAAGCGTATTGACGAGATATTTGCAGTTTACGGAAAAACCGCTGACGATGCTGCATACCTAGCCGCGTTTAAACGCAGCGCTAAAAAATTCAAGCTTTCACTTGTTGAAACTAAACAGTGGCAGGACAGTTTTGATTTACGCAGGGCTGCCTTTGCTGAAATTCCTCAATTTACGCGAACAACCGAAACCTATCAGGCTGTTTTTACCGCCGATAGCGCGGCGCAATTCGCGTATAGCCTACCCTTTAACACCTATTATCCCGTACCTGTGGTAGGTGCTGCCGGCCTAAAAGCTCTAGGTTGGCATTTTACCCACGAACAATGGGGCGCCCGTCAGCTTCAAAGCCGTTTTAACGACGGGTTTAACAGACACATGAATGAAGTCGACTTCGCCGCGTATCTTGCGGTAACGGCGGTGGCAAATGCTGCGCAGCAAGGAAGCGATTTAACGCAGCAGGGAATACTTAAAACCTTGCTTAGCGACCACTACACGCTGGGTGCCTATAAAGGCCGCCCTCTTTCTATTCGCCCCTACACCCACCAATTTCGTCAGCCTATTGCGCTGGCCCACGAAGACGCATTGGTGACTCATGCGCCCCTTGAAGGCTTTTTGCACCAAACCAACGAACTGGACACATTAGGCGCAACACACACTACCTGTAAGGACAAGTTATGAGCTATCGCTTTGCACTCTTGCTTGGCAGTTTAATGGCAAGCTTTGCACTTCCTCAAGCCTTTGCACTTCCTCAGGCGTATGTCACTAACGAAAAAGACAACACGCTATCTGTCATTGATATGACGACATTTGATGTGGTTGAAACTATCGAGGTTGGAGAGCGACCCCGAGGGTTTATTTTAAGTGCAGACCAGTCCCACGCGTATATCTGTGCCTCTGATGCTGATCGCATTCAAATTATGGATTTGTCTACCCATTCCATAGTGGGCGATCTTCCCTCAGGTGCAGATCCTGAAACCATAGCATTACATCCTAACGGCACCACTATTTACACAGCTAATGAAGACGATGCCCTTCTTACTGTTATCGACATTCCAACGGCTCAGGTCATTTCTCAGATAGATGTAGGCGTAGAGCCTGAGGGGCTGGCTGTGAGTCACGACGGCAGCATGATGGTAGTCACATCAGAAACCACTAACATGGTGCACTGGATAGATACCAAAACGCACGAAAATATTGCAAATAGCTTGGTTGACGCAAGACCCAGAGATGCTCACTTTACCAGAGATGACAAGTACCTTTGGGTAAGCTCGGAAATAGGTGGAACCGTTAGTATTTTCGAAACTGCTACTAAGCAAAAAGTGAAGACCCTTTCCTTTGCCATTAAAGGCGTTTATCGCGACAAGGTTCAGCCAGTGGGTATTGTGCTTATGAAAGATAAACCCTACGCCTTCGTGGCGCTTGGCCCAGCGAATCGCATAGCGGTCATCAATACCGATACCTTTGAAGTGGAAGACTACATTTTGGTTGGGCGACGAGTGTGGCAATTAGCGTTTAATCAAGATCAGTCTTTATTGCTGACCACTAACGGTGTGAGCGGTGATGTTTCTGTCATCAATACCCACTCGTTAAACGTAGAGCATACGGTAAAAGTGGGGCGTTACCCTTGGGGCGTGGCGGTTAAATGGAAATAGCGGTTCAGGCGGTTTCACATCAGTACGGCAGCCACAACGCGCTGGACAATATAAGCCTTTGCCTAAAACCAGGCTTAACCATGCTGCTTGGGCCAAATGGCGCAGGCAAAAGTACCTTATTTGCGCTTATTACGGGCCTTCAAAAACTCACGCAAGGCAGCATTACCTTTGATGGTGCTACCCTGTCTCAATCTCGCACATGTATTATGGCGAAAATGGGCGTGGTATTTCAGCAAAGTACCTTAGATATCGACTTATCAGTAAAACAAAATTTGTCCTACTTTGCTTCGCTCCACGGCATAAATACTACTAGCGCGCTATCTCATATTCAAGGCCTGCTCGACGAGCTCGATCTTACGAGTAAGCTCAACACAAAAATAAGAAACTTAAATGGCGGGCACAGACGTCGGGTCGAGTTAGCTCGCTGCCTTATTCACAAGCCATCCTTGCTGCTACTAGACGAGCCTACTGTTGGCTTAGATATAGAATCCCGTCATCTTATTTTGCGGGTAGTACAAGCACTCGCACATTCCCAAAACGTAAGTGTACTATGGGCCACGCATTTATTTGAAGAAGTGAAGCCCAACAACAACTTGATAGTCTTATCAAAAGGACGAGTGTTAGCCCACGACCAATGTGAAGCCTTGTTAGCCAAGTATCATCAACAAGATATTGAGCACCTTTGGCAGCATTTGATGCAGGAAGGCTCCTGATGTATTGGCGCTGTTTTGTGGGCGTACTTACCCGAGAGATGCTGAAGTTCTGGCAGCAACGTACACGCCTGTTAAGTGCATTGGTGCGCCCGCTGCTTTGGCTATTTGTTTTTGCCGCAGGGTTTCGTTCGGCCCTCGGTCTTTCAATGACCGAGCCTTACGAGAGTTATATTTTGTACGAAGAGTACATTGTACCTGGGCTTGCCGCCATGATTGTGCTTTTTAATAGTATGCAAAGTTCATTGTCCATGGTGTACGACAGAGAAATGGGCAGCATGAAAGTACTGCTGTTAAGCCCGGTTCCCCGCCCTTTTCTGCTAGGCAGCAAGCTTATAGCCAACACCTTGGTAAGCGCTATTCAGGTGTACATCTTCTTTGCCTTTGCGCTTTTACTGGATGTACGCCTATCTGCGTTGGGATACGTTTATGCGTTGCCTGTTATTGCGCTACTGTCATTGTTTTTAGGTTCGTTAGGACTATTACTGGCAAACTATATTAAGCAGCTAGAGAACTTTGCCGGGGTCATGAATTTTGTCATTTTCCCGTTGTTCTTTCTATCAAGCGCCCTATACCCGCTTTGGAAAATGCGTGAGGCCAGCGAATGGCTGTATCAGATTTGCGCCTTTAACCCCTTTAGTAGCGGCGTAGAATTACTGCGATTTGCGCTCTATGAAAAACTCGAACACAACGCGCTAGCCGTTGTACTTTGTCTTACGGCTATCACTTTTATTTTGGCTGTTAGAAGCTTTCGCCCCAAAGCCTCAAAAGGGCGCTTCTCGTGATAAAAGCAAACCTAACCTGGGCTAATGAAAGCAATAAAGTTGAAACGTTAGACGATAGTGACTGCTTACTTATTTTAACTACGCCCGAGTTATTAGCGAGCCAACTCTTTCACTTTTCAACACCCGCTAAGACATACATTGAGCAGGTTTTTGACGATGAAGGTTTTGCAGGAAATAAAGGCCAATGTGTATTAGTACAAGGCCTTAAGGCGTTTAAAACAAGTTACATCTCAGACACTGAAAACAGCGGAAAAAACAAAATTAGCCAACAATTAGCTGAAGTAAAACGGGTACTGTTTTATGGTGTCGATTTTGCGCTTTTTGAAGCGTCAGATGCACCCAACGTCTCTAGCTGTGCCTCGACTTTATCTAAAACTAATGACCCTTCCATGGTTAACCGCTCAAGCTACGCTAGCGATTCAAACTCCGCGTTTTATTCGAAAAGCACTAGTGACTTGAAGCAAACTAACGCGCCAGCATTTCGCTACTTAGAACAGCAGTTCGATGCATTGTTTAAAAAGCTTAAAAGCTTGTCGGTAACCTTGGAAAAGCTGGCGTTAATGGCGCTTTCTACCACTGAAACAGTAAGCAGCGACCCTGTTAACACCATTGCGAGCCACTCGCAGTTTCTGAGTGCGCTACTTAGAAGCAATTTCAAGCACGGCTATCACTTTAAGGGCTATAAGACGAATAATCGTTCGGTTTCTAGCAGTCGAGCCCGCGACGACAACAACAACGCAAATAGTGTTGAAAAAAACGCCGCAACTAATGAAGCAATTAACCAAGCAACTGATATTAGGGGCACGCTGTCTCTTGCATTAGATGCCAAGCATTTTAATAAAGCACAAAAGCGTCTCGTTTCACACACTATCCGCTATGAATCAGCCCTGAATGCCGCGATGACGTGGGCTAAAGATCTCGCCCACATGCCAGCCAACTTATGTACGCCAGATTATCTGGCCGAACAAGCTCTGCATCTGGCGCAAACCTTTAATACGGTGTCTTGCGATATCCTCAATGAAAGTGCGCTAAAGCAGTTAGGCATGAACGGGTATTTAGCGGTAAATGCAGGTTCACAGTTTGCTGCCACCATGCCTATTCTTCGCTATACAGCCAAAGGTTTAGAGAATTCACCGCCGGTAGTGTTAATCGGCAAAGGCGTAACGTTTGACAGCGGCGGCATAACGTTAAAACGCAGCCCTGATATGCGCCATATGATTTACGACATGGCAGGCGCTGGCTGTGTATTGGGCGTCATTCAGGCGGTTGCCACGCTGGGGTTAAATATAAATATTATTGGTATTGTGGCGAGCGCCGATAATGCGATTGATGGCAAAGCCTATCGCCCGGGTGACATTATCACTATGCACTCAGGAAAAACCGTGGAAGTCATGAGCACCGATGCAGAAGGGCGTATGCTTATGGCCGATGCAATCAGCTACGCGAAACAGTTCACCCCCTCGGTTATTATTGATATTGCAACCCTAACCGGCGCGGCCATTAGCGCACTGGGGCACAAAGCCACTGCGCTTTTTAGCAACGCTCCAGCGCTTGAAAGTGCGTTAGTTGAAGCGGGTGAACTGGCTAACGACAGGTGCTGGCCTTTCCCGCTTTGGCCAGAATATCAAGACGCCATTACCTCTCAGCACGCGGATATGATGAATACGGGTATAAACTCTCCCGGTGCTATTTCGGCAGGCTGCTTTCTCTCTCGCTTTGCTGACGGCACCCCGTGGGCTCACCTCGATGTGGCAGGAACCGCTTTTACCTACACCAAATTTTTATCGGCAACCGGCCGCCCTATTCCTCTGCTGTTATCTTACTTAAGCAGCTGTGCTATCAAAAATCATCAATAAATCATCAAAATTCATGACAGTTCTCCTCCCTTAGGAGGATATCTGTTAACACATATTCAACATATACTCAGTCATGCGTTTAATCATAAAGAAGAGGAACAATTATGTGGACTAAACCCCAATACACAGAAATGCGCCTTGGTTTTGAAGTAACTCTTTACATCAATAACCGCTAGGCAACGCCCTCTGGGATGATGAACAAAAAGGCTGCCGACGCAGCCTTTTTTTACTTGTAGTATGGAGTTGTTATGCACGTATTGATTCTTGGTGCTGCCGCCGGGGGTGGATTTCCGCAATGGAACTGCCACTGCCCCAATTGTAAGGGTTTACGCGAAGGTAAAATAAAGGCGAAAGGCAGAACACAGTCGAGCATTGCTGTCAGTAGCGATGGTAAAAATTGGGTTCTCATTAATGCCTCCCCCGATTTAAGGGAGCAGATAAATAGCCATCCGCAGCTGTGGCCCGACGCCCATGTTTCTCGCGGCACACGCATAAGCGCAATTGTGCTTACCGACAGTCAAATAGATCATACTACAGGCCTGCTAACATTGCGCGAAGGCTTACCCCTTCCCGTTTATTGTACCGATGTTGTGGCCGAAGACCTAACCACCAGCTTCCCGCTTTTTACCGTATTAAAACACTGGCACGGCGGACTACAACAGCATTCAATTAATACCGATTATCATCAACGCTTTGTACCAAAGGGGGCAGAAGGCCTGACTTTCCAACCCGTGGTATTAGAGTCTAATGCGCCCCCTTACTCGACGTATCGCGACAACATTGTGCCGGGCAACAATATCGGCCTGAAGATAACTGACGACACCACGGGCAACGTGCTTTTTTACGCGCCGGGATGTATGCAGGCAAACGACACAGTAAAACAGGTGATGCGCGAATCTCACTGCGTGCTATTTGACGGTACGCTGTGGGCCAATGAAGAAATGATAGATCACGGCTTTAGCAACAAGCTGGGCACTGATATGGGACACATGCCGGTTAATGGAAAGGGCGGAGCCATTGCGCTGCTAAATGAATTTAACGTTGAGCGTAAAGTACTTATTCATATCAACAACACTAATCGCGTGCTTGACGAAGACTCCAGTGCTTATCACAGCCTGTGTGAGCAAGGCATTGAATTGGCTTACGACGGTATGGAAATTGAGGTGTAGTAATGACAGAACACGCATGGTCTAGACAAGAATTCGAACAAAAACTGAGAGAAAAAGGCGCTTACTACCATATTCATCACCCGTTTCATAAACGCATGAATGAAGGACACTGCAGCGTTGATGAGATTCAGGGTTGGGTGGCCAACCGACTGTATTATCAAATGGCGATACCGGTTAAAGACGCGGCAATTTTAGCGAATTGCGAAGATCAATCGGTACGCAGAACTTGGATCCAACGAATTATCGATCACGATGGACGGGAAGGTGAAGACGGACTGGGCGGCATAGAAGCCTGGTTGCGGTTAGGCGAAGCGGTAGGCTTGAACCGCAGTGAATTACTTGATGAAACCCACCTGTTGCCAGCGGTTAAATTTGCAGTAAATGCCTATGTGAATTTTGCCCGCCGTGCGTCGTGGGAAGAGGCTGCCTGCTCATCGTTAACTGAAATGTTCGCCCCTGAAATACATCAAAGCCGATTAGATACCTGGCCTGGGCACTATACATGGATTGATAGTGAAGGCTTTACCTACTTTCAAATGCGGTTAAGTCAGGCGCGCCGTGATGTAGAGCATGGCCTGCAGATTACCCTTGACCACTTTGTTACCCGACAACAGCAAGAACATGCGCTCAATATACTTCAGTTCAAAATTGATATTTTGTGGAGCATTGCTGATGCCATTTGCTTTGCCTATGAATATAAGAGAAAGCCGTTTGATGGTATTGCCGACCAGCGGGTGTGCCATAAAGGGAGGTTTTAATGATGTCGAATTTACAATCACAAACCGAACACCACTTAGATGCTGATAGCGTCGGTGCTGATAACGTGGAAGATAACATTGAAAATAGCAGCAGTCACAACAACGAGGGCGGCCGCACAAGAGACAAAACAGCTTCTTTAAATCCGCTTTTTCGCATGCAGTACGAGAAAGCTCAGGGTTGTTATGTTTTGTTGTTCCCCGAAGGAATGATCAAACTTAATCCTTCTGCGGCAGAAATTCTTAAGCGAGTAGATGGCAGCAATACGGAAAATGCCATTTGTGCTGAGCTTCGCCAAGCGTTCCCTGATGCACCTGAAGATTTAGAAGAAGATGTTCATGCATTTCTGGTCCATGCCGAGCAAAAGAAGTGGATCCGCTATGACGAATAATACAGACGTTGATTTACAAACCGACGTATCAAATACCATAACGCCTCCGCTATGGCTCCTAGCCGAAATTACCTATCAGTGCCCATTGCATTGCCCCTATTGCTCAAACCCAGTAAACATGGAAGAAACATTTAATGAGCTCTCTACTGAGCACTGGGAGCGTGTGCTGCGTGAAGCGCGGGAAATGGGCGCCGTGCAATTAGGCTTTTCTGGCGGAGAGCCATTGCTTCGAAAAGACTTAGAGCACTTAGTCGCTTATGCGCGGGCTTTGGGTTTTTACACCAACTTGATCACCTCTGGCATTGGCATGACAGAAAAACGTATTGCCAAACTCAAAGAAGCCGGCCTTGACCACATTCAGCTTAGCTTTCAGGCAGCCAATGCTGAAGTCAATGACTTAATAGGCAACAAGCGTCACTCATTTGAACAAAAACTTAAAATTGCGAAGCTGGTAAAACAATACAACTACCCTATGGTGCTTAACTTCTGTATTACCGCGCAGAACATTCACGAAATAGAAGACGTAATGGCGCTCAGCGAGCAGCTAAACGCTGATTTTGTCGAGCTGGCTACCGTACAGTATTACGGCTGGGCCTATGAAAATAGAGACCATCTGTTACCTACCTCACAGCAGCTACAGGAAGCTGAGGCCGCAGTGAACCGCTACCGCGCGCAGCAAAACGGTAAAGGGCCAACCTTCATATTTGTGTCGCCCGACTACTACGAATCTCGCCCTAAGGCGTGCATGAATGGCTGGGGCACAACGTTTTTAACCGTAACGCCAGATGGCAGTGCCCTTCCGTGTCACAGTGCAAAGATATTGCCCCTTCATTTTCCTAATGTGAAAGAACGCTCGTTGCACGATATTTGGCACCAAGACTTTAGCTTTAATCATTTCCGTGGCGATAGTTGGATGCCTTCGCCCTGTAGGGACTGCGATGAAAAAGATAAAGACTTTGGCGGCTGCCGATGTCAGGCCTACCTGCTAACAGGTGATATGTATAAGACGGATCCGGTTTGCAGCAAGTCGCCCGATCACCATTTGATGAAAGGCATTACCGATAAAGCAGGTACTGCACCGTCGAAGGCACTACAGTATCGGAAGGTGGAAAAGCCGATTCCCATTCTAGAAGTAAGTGCTACGAGGTAAGCGCTACGAGACAAGTAATACGAAATGAGTGCGCTGCGATAAGTACTAAACCAAAAGAGATACCGTTAAACCGCAATGATAAAAGTGTATGTCTGAATTTCATTTCATTGATGCCGGCTCTGGGTCAAAAGTGCATAGCGTTGTTTTTGCGCTAAAAACCCCTGCAGCAGGCCATACTGGGTTGTCTCACTTAGCTGAGCACATGAGCTTTCGACGCTCTCACCAATACCCCGCTGCCCACGAACTTTTTACGGCCAATACACTTCTGCCTGTTACTATTAACGCTACCACACTCGCCGAGTACACCTTCTTTTTCGCTTCGTCTGAAAAAGCGAACGTGCTGCTTGATGCTGTAAATTACCTGTACTGTGGCCTGCTTAACCGGGATTACGGTACCGATGAGGTAATCTTAGAGCGTGACGGGGTTATTTTTAACGAGCTCGCCATGCTAGAGACAAACAGCGACTATGCATTAAACGCCGCTATTCGATTAACCGATACCAATAAAAATGCCTATCAACACGCGGGTGGTTTTACACAAACCATAGGCAGCAACAGCATTCAAGCGCTTCAAGACTACAAACGCCAGTGGTATCAGCCAAGCAATATCACCACGCTGGTTTATAGTAATTCAGCCCACTTTTTTGAGCAGTGCAAGGAGGTTGTTACAGCCCTGAGCGCGGAAACAGCTTTGAGCGAAGAATCAACACTGAACAGAAACGCCTCTCTGAGTCAGCACGCATCTCAACGTGAACACTCACATTTAGACAAAGAAGCCTCTCTTGATGCGCAAACGACAAAAGGCGAAAACGAATCAATAAGGCATGTATTAACCTGGTGGTTTCCTCAGTGCTTTTTAAATGGTTTACTACAGCAAGAAGCAACACTTAGCACCGTAGCAGGCCTTGAAAACACTTTATTTATCGACCCCGAAATCAATCAACAAGGCAATTTTGCAATTCGCCTCGTCACAAACGAAGCGATGAAGGAAGTAGCAAGCGAGCTTTCGATAGAAGCACTTCCAAAGCTTTCACAAAATCTGACACACAAGCTCGTGAGCGATGATAATGATAAAAGGCTGCGACAACTAAAACATGTGGTATCCGCGTGTCTTGCCTCATTTGATATTAGACCTTCAAAGCCAATGCCAGACACTGATAAACATGCAGAAGGTGTGGGGGCGGCTATTCGCTATTTTGCGCAACTAACAGATGCGTTGGGTTCTAACGAGTGTGCCGCCAAAGATTGTGCCACCAAAAGCACTTATTTAGCGAGTGCTAATAAGGTATCGCACTCCTACCTGAGGGCTCTACCTTCACCAGAAAAATCAGTCGCTCGCGAGCGGATTAGAAAGGCACGCAAAGACTTTTCCGCGCAAGCCAGCGCTTCCAATAGCGAGCAGTCACTTTTAATACCGCATCTTAACTCTAAATACCGACATTTTATTGCGTTAGAGCACTTGCCTGCACTTCCACGTTTATTGCGGCCACTCGCCAACAAGACCACCAATTTGAAACGCTTTAACGCTGAACACATTGCTTCGCACTGGGTGTATCGCATCGCGTTCTATCAACAGTCAAGACTACAAGCGGTGCTGGCACACCACCTTTTCTGGCAACCAAGAACTTCGGGGGAATGCTACGCACTGGGCGCTGCAACCTATGAAAATAACCTTTTTCTATTTGGTGCCAGCGATACAAATATCACAGAGCGTGAAAACTGGTGTCATAAGGTTTTATCGATGCTCTCGTAGGGAATTCGGGAAAAAACACTGCTACCAATTTATGATACTTCCTCCCCCTTAAGGAGGATATTTTTAGGGAATGGTTAAGGCAATACTGAAAGTATAAATAATAACGAAGCAGTCAAGACCATGCCTACGCGAATTTCTACTAAAAGCTCTAGCCAAAACGTTGCACAATCCCCAACACATCAACTTGCCCGTTCACCATTTGCTCTTGCGATTATTGCAAGCGCTGTAACCTATGCGTTTAGCTCTGCTGCAGAAGCTAACGATGCAATGGACCACTACGAGGTTATAGAGGTACAGGGAGCGACACCGCTTAGCGCCAACAGCAATAACTCTGCTGTATTTGGTAACGTTCAGACACTCACTCAAGACGATATTGAAGGGAGCGTCAACCGTTCACTACCGGAGCTACTCAAAACTCAACTGGCAAGCGTGAACCTAAACGATGTTCAAAACAATCCGTTCCAACCCGATCTGCAATACCGCGGGTTTACTGCCTCTCCGCTGCTTGGTCTACCTCAGGGCATTTCGGTGTACTTAAACGGCGGTCGGGTTAATGAAGCGTTTGGCGATACTGTGCATTGGGACCTCATGCCTCTAGATGCTATAGATACCGTTTCTTTGTACTCTGGTTCAAACCCTCTGTTTGGCCAAAACACGCTAGGCGGCGCCCTTGCGCTTAGAACGAAAACAGGGTTTAGCTTCAACGCCAACGAAATAGATTTACAGGCTGGACAATTCGGCCAGAAAGCCGCGTCTGTGGAATCGGGTGGTCATAACGATCACTGGGCGTATTATGTGAACCTGAATCATTATGAGGAAGATGGCTGGCGCGACTATTCGCCATCTGAAGTGCAGCAAGTATTTACATCGCTTACCTATAAAAGTGACAAAATGCATCTCGACATGAACCTCTTTATGGCCGATAACGAGTTACTCGGCAATGGTGCATCACCTATTGAACTGCTGGATATTGAAGGAAGAGAAGCGGTCTACACCCACCCCGATCAGACCAACAACGAACTTACGCACGTTAATATAACCGGTGATTTCGTTATAACTGACACCTTATCTTTAACCGCCAATATGTTTTATCGCGACACACAAACTCAATCAATCAACGGCGATGACAGTGATTTTGGTGCCTGCCAGTTCGCTGATGGACGCGTAACACTGTGTGAATTTGAAGATGATGACGACGATGATGATGCTCCGCTTGATAGTGATGATGATGGCGACGACGATGATGACGATGATTTGCCTGTTGTAGGAGAAGGCGACGATATAGAAGCGGTTGAATTTATTGGCTTTGATGACGACACTGCGCTTGCCGAAATATCAGATGTGGACGCAGATGAACTTGATGGAACATACAATACGGGCCGGACAGACGCCAAAGCTACTGGGTTATCTTTTCAGCTAGCAAAACAATATGCCTTAAGCGGCTTCAGTTCAGAGTTAATTGTTGGTGCCAGCTACACCAAAGGAGATGTTAACTACGCCGCTGATACTACATTTGGTATTTTGGAAAACGAATCTGCACAAGACTCACGCACCGTTTTACCCATCGACGGGCTCATGGCACAAGAAGCCAGGGTTAGATTAGATGTAGACACCACCGCATGGTCGCTATTTTTCATGAATAGTACACAGCTCTCTTCAGCCGTATCACTCAATCTTGGTGGACGTTTTAACCGAGACCATATTGTTATGGAAGACCTGATTGATGACGGTGAAGGTTCATTGGACGGCAATCACCGTTTTACCCAATTTAACCCAGCGGTAGGTGTAGACATTACTATTGATGAGCAAAGCCAGTTGAATCTTGCAATCAGCCAGTCTTCAAGAACGCCAAGCCCAGCAGAGTTAAGCTGTGCAGATGAAGACGACCCTTGCCGCTTACCGAACGGTTTTGTGGCCGATCCTCCTCTTGATCAGGTGGTCACCCAGACTATTGAAGCAAACTACACCACACGCATTGATAACATCGACCTGATGCTAAATGTTTTTCATAGTAGGAGTAAGGATGACATTATTTTCCAACAAGCTGGCTCTGTTGCCTCTCGCGGATACTTTATTAACGTTGATGAAACCCAGCGTCAGGGCGTAGAATTCAGCGTAGGTTCAACGTGGGAAAAACTAACCTACCGGTTAAACTACAACTATCTTAACGCAACCTATGAATCAACATTCACGTCGTTTAGCCCCTTTAACCCTCAGGGTCCAGACAGACTCGTAACACCAGGTGACAAAATTCCAGGCCAGCCAGAGCATTTAGTCAAGCTCTACGCAGATTACGCCTTAACGGATAAAGCGCGTTTAGGCGCAGAAGTTATTTCAGCATCTAGTCAGTACTTTAGGGGCGATGAGGCTAACGAAAACGAAAAGATTGACGGATACGTTATTGCAAACATTTATGCATCGTACCGGTTCAACGACACATTTACCGCATCGCTTCGTGTGAATAATGTGTTCGACAAAGACTATGAAACCTTTGGCACGTATGGCGAGGCTGATGAGGTATTAGAAGACATTTATCCCGACGTAGAAGGTGCAGAGTTCGTGGGCCCCGCACAACCGCGAATGGTCAGTGTAAATCTAAAAGCGAGATTCTAATCAGATAGCAGTTGTTACCACACGCGCTTTTATCCACACAAAAGCTGCAAAAAAATCAAAAAAACGCGACTTACTTTTTCACAGTAGTCGCGTTTTTTATCATTTATACATTTAATTTTCCCGCTACTAAAGAAGGAGATTAACACGCCTTACGGCCGATGGTTCAAAATTCAATAGAACCTATTATCAATTTACTGGACACCGAAAGCATTAAAACCAGTCAAAAATAAAAATAAAAAGCCACTGTAATTAATCTACACTACCAATATTGGGACAGTAAAATGAAAAAGAATACATTTACAAAAACCTGTTTATCTATTGCCATTTTAAGCACAGTCAGTAGCCATAGTTTTGCCCAGGACGAGCCCTATTCATGGAATATCTCTGGATGGATAAATGAAGGCTTAACCTATTACGACGACGGTGTGGGTAGTGATGTGGCACAACTTTCAGACAATGGTACAACGTTAGGCAGCCGGATCACGCTTTCAGGAAACTATAAACTGGAAGAACAAGGCATGGACGTGGGCTTTGAGGTCATTATTGAACCTCTTTCAGGTGCACCGAACTACGCCGGTGGTGGCCATCAAACCCCGCTTTTATTTGCCAATCAGGATAACTTAGACACCTTCAATGGCGGCGACATAGGCCTGTTGGGCAGTAGCCTCTACTTTGGTGGCGACTGGGGTAAAATCACCATTGGTTTACAAAGCCTTCCCACCGATAACATTGCCGTTCTAGCTGATCCTTCTGGCACAATCTGGTCGGGAATTTCTCCATTATTTAGAGCAAATGGCTTCTTTATTCGAGGCGTAGAAGAAGGTTCAACCAATGTCGCGTGGGGTCAATTTGCTCAGTGCTTAGCAACGCCTGGCTTGGGTATTGGTATTGACTGTAACGGCATATATCGCAACGGTGTGCGCTACGATCTCCCTCAAATGGGCAACGTGAGTATTGCAGTAGGTTATGCAAACGACGAAATTTACGATATTGCGGTTAAGTATGCGGCTGAGCACGAAGGCTTCAAAACTAACCTTCATGCAGGTTACTCAGTGAATAAAGATGGCGGTAGCAATGTTGGGGGCAACAGTTCAACTACGCTGCAACTGCAAGCAGGGCTCATGCATATTGAGTCAGGAGTATTTGGGGTAGCCACTTATCAGATGGAAGAAGCTGACGATGCGATTGTTGGGTCGGGTGACGATACAGATGCTTATTACTTTAAAGCAGGCATAAGAAAACAGTTTAATCGCTTTGGTGATTCTGCTTTCTATGCTGAATATGCCAGTTATAACGACCAATACGGCATGGCTCATTTAGATGGCGTTACCGGCTCAGAGCTTAGTCAGTGGGGCGTTGCAGCAGAACAATATTTTGGATCGCGCTTCTTGGTGTACGCGAAATACGAAAATCTAAGTTTAGATATTGATGGTTCAGAATCTGCGCAAGGAATTTATAACAGCGCAGAAGACTTAACCCTAATTCAACTAGGTGGCACTGTGTTCTTTTAATTTAGAATTAAAAATCAGTCATATTTTAACATTGAACTTATATCTAATTACTCTGAAACTTAAAAATTACTCGATTCATTTAATTAATGATAAAAAACTGATTAATTTTACACTTAATTAAGAAATTAAAATTAAGCTAAAAGATATGACATAAAAAAGCGAGATTCACTCTCGCTTTTCCTATTGAAAAAGGAAAGATCATGAAAAATATATCTCTATTTTCATTACGTTCAGCTCAACCCATTCTGTTAGCCCTACTCTTCATAACGACAGTACATATCGCAGACGCACAGGTCATATTTCAGGAGGACAAAAACAATTTTATTCGCCTTGTTGAAAAGCAAAACGAAACAGACAGTGACATGCGTGCCAACCAGCACCCCTTTACGCTGCAAGAGCAGGATGTATCCGCCATACTTAGCGCTATTCAGGTGGTTAAGAACAAAAATACGTCAACACCGCTTTTTTCCAACGAACAGGTTGCGTTACTTGCCGCCTATCTGCCTGAGGCGCTGCGAACAGCGACTGCTCAGCAAGACGTAATTTTTGCCCTTAGTAAAGAGAAGCGCTATTTGGCAGGCCTTAAAACCCAAACGTATTACGTTGCAGGCAGTATTTTCGTTGCAGACGACCAGCTCAATATTCTTATTGGCGAGTTCGATAAAGTAGCCAATAAAGCCTACGAAATGGCTTACGATCCTACTTCTCAGGGCTTGGTAAAATACGACTTTGATTTTGGTAATCGCAAACAAGCAAAGTTCTCATTCGATTCCCCACTCTCTTTTTCCGCACCTGGTATAGAACTGAAAACGAAAAATCGCTTCGATTGGGTGGTCGCACCGACTCAGCTGGCATTTGAAGCACCTGTAGAAAAGGAAACACTTTCCCCAGCGAATAGGGAAAACACACCCAGTAAGAAAGACGTAGCTGGCTCGGCCCCCTTACCAGCAGAAAACGATATCGTTGCTCGTTTTAAACGGTTAGACGCACTAAAAGAGGCGAAACTAATTAGCGAAACAGAATACGCCGAAAAAAGAAGGCAGTTACTTGACGAGTTATAGAACGAAAGTCCCGTCAGTACTGGTCTTACGTGCTTTTTTATTATAAGCCATTGGTCTTATTAGGCCTGATTTGATGTTATATTAATGTTAACATTGTAAACACGTGAAGTGACTGTTTAGCTTTTAATATTTCGGGGAACTTGGTCACTTTGAAGCGTTTCATTTACGCCATAATTTTGTCTTAATAAAAGGCTTATGTGTGAATAAAACGCCAGCCCAAATAAGTCACAAGGCCAGCGGCAAATGTCGCTTTTTTAGCTGAGGGAAAGACCATGCACCGTATCTTGATAATTGACGACCACCCTATTTTTCGTCACGCAATGATTACCATTTTAGGGAAAAAGTTTCCCGACTCAGAAACCCTCGAAGCCAATTCAATTTCTGAAGCGTTAACGTTGCTAGAGCAAGACGCGAAGTTCGACTTAATCATGCTTGATTTAAATATGCCGGAAACCTGTGGCCTAAACGGACTTTTAGAAATTCGAAACCAACACCCTAACGTACCTGTAGTGATTATTTCCGCTGAAACGGAAAAGCAAAATATACTGCAAACCATTTCTTATGGTGCCGTTGGCTTTATTTCAAAAAGCAGCAAGATTGAAGAAATAGCCACATCTATCGAGAGTATTTTTGAAGGGAACGTGTGTTTACCATCAGAGATATTGAGAACGCCGTCTACCAGAACACGCATGACCAATGACAACGGTATTTCGCCGGAGCAAATTCGTTCATTAACACGAAAAGAGCTGACTGTACTGAAATATCTAACTCAAGGGTTAGCCAATAAAGTGATTGCCTACGAGCTTAATATTTCTGAAACCACGGTTAAGTCTCACGTCTCATCTATTCTCAAAAAATTAGGCGCCAGCAACCGAGTAAAGGTTGTGGCCAGTGCCGCGAATATCGACTTTAACCAATACGTATTTAATTAAGACCTGTTGATCTTTGCTGTGCACCGAAGATTAACAGGCCCCATGTTCCTATACTTTTAGCCATTCAAGCTTGAGACTAGCGCCGCCTTAAGCACCGCGGAGTTAACAGGTTTGTGCAGCAGCTGAATGTCGGTGCCTTCAAGTTCATTCGCTAACGCTTTTGAGTGATTAGCGGTGCAAATCATAATGGGCATTGAAGGCGCGATTTTTCTTACGCGTTTCGCAATGTCTAAACCGGTTTCTTCTTCATCTAGGTGGTAATCGACAATAAGCATGTCGCACTCGTCAAAACTGCCATTATTTACAGCACTGCATTGTTCAAAACCTGAGAAAGTGTCTACTTCCATGTCCCAGTTTGCGAACAACGTTTGCATAGCAATGCGCATATTCGCATCGTTATCAATGTGCCATATATGCTTATCCAAAACGTAATCTGGTAACGATGGCTCCAAAGTATAAAGATAGTCTTGTTCCTGACTCGTATCACACACTTCGGTAATAGGAATGGTCACCGTGAAACATGCGCCTACGCCCTCTTTCGAGCGCACTCGAATATCGTGCTCTAGCAACTTACTCATTTTATCTACAATGTATAATCCCAGACCCAAACTGTAAGAGTAGTTAAAATCGTTTTCTAATCTGGAAAACTCTTTAAAAATAACTTTCTGATCGTCTTCGCTTATACCCACACCTTGATCATAGATGCTAATTTCCAGGTTTTCATTCACCTTTCGTGCTGCCAGTAACACCTTGCCGTTGGCACCGTATTTCATTGCATTTATTAATAAATTTCGCAATATTCGAGAAAGTAAGTTCACGTCTGTCACCACGAAGGCTTCTTTCAAGCGATAGCGAAAATCTACACTGTAGTCTTTACTGATATGCGTAAACTCTTCGGCTAGCTGCATAAGTAACGGCAATACATTTTCTTGCTGCTTATCGGGCTGTAACACCCCAGCGTCCAGTTTGGATGTTTCAATAAGCGTGCGAATAAGGCCATGTAAATCAGACAGTGAATTATCGAGGGCGGCAACAATGGGGCTGGATGAACTATCCACTTGATCTTTCAATGTTTCGTTGAACAAGATGGCAGCGCTAAGGGGCTGCATAAGATCGTGGCTAATAGCAGCCAAAAATTTGCTCTTTGAATCAATCGCTTCTTGAAGGGCGATGTTGGCGTGATTGAGTTCACGGGTACGCTTTTCTACATTCGATTCTAATTGGTCTTTAGCCGCTTTAAGCTGGAGTTGGCTTTCTACCTGCTGCGACACGTCTGTTGCCAAGACAAAGTGCCCGGTGATATCGCCAGATTCATTGAAATGAGGCAAATAAACTTTCTGTAAAAAGCCAACGTCGCCATGAGCATTTTTTTCTTTGCTTTGAAAGCTCACCACTTCGCCTTGGTTAACACGGCGCAAGTACTGAATAAGATTAGGGTAAACCTCTTTCAGGTGGCTTCTATCCATAGGCATATCATTAATGTCTTGCTCACTAACGCCATACCAATCGCGATAACCTTTATTGGTGTATTGAAACTTTTTATCGGTACCAATGTAAGCAATAAGCGCCGGTACATTATCGGTTATCATGCGGATCCAGCTTTCGTTTTGCTTCAGCGTTTCCGCGTAGTGATGCTGCGATGTAACATTGGTGAACGTGCACAGCGTATTGCCGTCGGGCAGTGTAGTGATGTTGCGTTCAACCACCAGTTGCTCGTGGATAATCTGTGTACTTGGCCCCACCGGGTTTAAGTTGAGCCCGCTCCAGTGACGGTTATTTTGAAGGGCATAAATATTCTTACTGTTTACCAGTACGTGCTGGGGCACGTTTGACTGGGTCAAAAACGTGTTATTCCAAAACGCAATGCCACCTTCTTTATCAATGAGCAATATTCCAACATCAATATTATCGATAAGGCTTTGCAACAGCTTGTTTTTCTCTTTAATGACTTGCTCGTAACGATTCGATTCAAGCAGTTTTACTTCAGTGATGTCGTTAAACAGAATAACGTTCCCGCCTTCTTGCGTGGGTCGATTGGTCAGCTGATACCATCGCCGGTTCGACAACTGATAGATCATCCTGCCTTCGACATCAGCAGGCAGGGCGCGGCGAATAACCCCGGAATGCTTGGCAGCTTGGGTGATATCGTAATAGTTATCGCCAATTTTAGGGGTAATGGAAAGGTCATCCCAAACAGTTTCAAAGTGCCGATTAAAGAAGATGATCCCGCCCAGTCTATCTAGCAACACCATCGCCTGATTAGTGCTTTCAATGGCGTCGTGTAAACGCTGTTTAACCTGATGGGTTTCTTCGTGAGCCCGCACTAGCTCGGCATTTGACTGCTCCAGCTTTTGCAGTACTGACTGCAGTTCTTCGGTTTTCTGACTCACTTTTTCAGAAAGTTGAACCGAATGTTCGAAGGCGCGGTAGCTGTGATGATTAAAACCGCCCTCTTCCATGCGATACATCAGCGCTGCGTTTATTTTTTCAAGCTTTTCGTTTTCACGCCGTTGCTCGTAAAGGGCCTTTTGGAGCGCTTCCACGTCGGTAAATTGATTATTGGGCTGCAAAATACACCCCCGTAAACGTTTGGTTCAAGTGAACCGAGTGAATATGCTCGCCATAGGCATTGAAGCCCGCGACATTGTACCTTTGCTGTAGCCGTCTTATTTCGTGGTCGTTTTTGCCTTGTTGAATTTCGAGCCTTCGCAAAAAGCAATCGCAAGCATAGACAAATTCGGGCTCGCCAAGCTGAGCGCGCAGCTTGTCTAGTTTACTTTCTAATGCTTCAATGCAGTCACCCAGCTGAACAAATGTAAGAATAATGCCAATATCTACCGCGCAGTAGAAGGTAATGGCGTTAGTGGCCAAATCTACTTTTTGAATAGAGCGGATGAAATATTTGCCCCCTACCATCACTGCAAGGGGAAACATGGAAAACACATCCGGCGTTAAGTCTTCAGCTTTCATTCCCAATAAACTGGCGTAATACTGCGCAGCAGGTTCACCGTTTATTTCATACACGGTTCGCGACTCAGGATCGGCGTGGGTGACCACCAGCTTCGATACGGGAGAGTTAATGTGATCAATGGAGAATACGGTGAAGGGCTTTCCCGTGCCAACAAGCAGCAGTACTGCTGCGTCTCGATGAAATTCACCGTTGTAAAACACATAGGTGGCTTCAAGCTTTAAATCGTCGCCAGCGCTACCACCTAAGTGTGGAATATTGCCAAATGCGGTCGCAAAGGTTTCTAGAAAATGTTCCTCATGGCGGGTAAGTCCATCGAGCACAGAAATAACGAAGTGCTGCTCTGTATCGTAACGACGCTCCCTCCCCTGTAAGGCTCGGCGCAAACCACTGGCAATATCGTGGGCTTCATCAAAGTTTACTTCGCCTAAATTAGGCACCAATGCTGTGGCAATAGAAAATTCGTTTTTCAAAAACGCGACGGCCAAGAGTTTTTCTGTTCCGTAGCCATTTTTATTAAATTCTCCAGCACTGGTGCAGCCAACAATATTCACGTGAGGAAAACGTGCGGAGATTTCCTTTGCTACGGTGTCTAAGTCAAACAGCGTGCTGGTATGAAAGAGTAATAGCTCTATTTCATCGCACTTAACGTTGGCTAAAATCTCATTGGCCACATCACGGCAGGCTTCTTTAGCACCGTATAAACTAGAATGGTTGTCATCGTTAACCTTGCTATTAGCAGGTTGACTAAGTGCGGACAGGATTGAGGTTTTTGACACGCGTTGGCACCTTTTTCTTTTTATATTTATCGATTTTGCACAAGTCAGGGTTATCTAACGTAACCACACACTCAAGGCACTGAATACATTCAGCATAGTCAATGCTGCCGTCTTGTTCTATAGCATCAATACCACATTTCTTTTGTTTGCACAGCTGACACGGATTACCACAGGCATCTTTACGTGTAAGCAATTTAACTAAAGGGAAACGCCCCAAAATGGCAAGCCCCGCTCCCAACGGACATAAATAGCGGCAGTACACTTTATGAATTTTTAAACTAAGTAGCAGCAATAAAACCGAATACAGTACAAAAGGCCAATATCGAACAAAGTGTAGGGTTATGGACGTTTTGAACGGCTCTATCTCAGCGAGCTTCTCTGCAAGGTTTAGCGAATAGAATGAGCACGCAACAAGCCCTATAAGCAACCCATATTTAATTTTTTGTGCCCGTTTGTGGTGCTGTGGCTTAATTCTAATTTGTTTTATCCTGAGCTTTTCAGCCAGTATTCCCATCATTTCCTGGAGTGCTCCGAAGGGGCAAAGCCAGCCGCAAAATAGTCCCCGCCCAACGATAAACAACGAGACAAATACAAAGCTCCACAAAATAAAAATGACCGGGTCGAGAAGATATACCTCTAAGGAAAATCCGTCGATAATATCCAGTAGCAGCGTGTATATGTTGACAACAGACAGTTGCCCTTGAGCGTAAAAGCCAATAAAAAACAGCACGAACACAAGGGAAAATGCCCGCACTGTATGCACAAACTTGGTGTAAGGCGTTAGCCTTTGCTGGAATGCAAAAAACAACGACAGCGCTACAAGATAAACAACGGTGATGCTTATCGTTAAGGTTCTGTCCCTCCAAATTTTCTGCCACAACGGAATGGGCTTCGCTAACTGAGCCTCAGGATTTTCCATAAATAGTTCACTAGGCAGTGTCACTTTCAAAGGGAACAGATGCTCATCTTGCTCGAAGAAACTCGGCTTAAACGGCACACTAATCGCTATTTCCATTTCTTGGTCAAGTGACAGCCCACCTTTCGATTTTACTCGAAGTACTTTGATCTCGTTGTAGTCGGGCAATGCTTGTGAAAATGCGGGGTCATAGAAGCTATAAAAATCGATATCGCGGATAGCTGTGGGAAAGCCGCCTTGAGATACCCGTAAATGCTCAGGAGTGGTTTGGGGAATAAACTCATCGCTGATAAAACTGAACCCTTTCGTATTCAGTACCATCAGTGCCATTTCACCCGGATTTAGATTTTCCTGTAACCGAGCAAATTCCTCTTCATCTAGCAGGTTTTTCCCCACAATAGGAAGACTTAAAAACGCATAGTAGTGTTCGGCAATGATGTCACCATCAAGAGCAAACTCGCTTTGAATATCGTCAACCGCCCGAACCACTTCTCTCGAAAGCCCTTCGGTATTTTGCTGAGTAATCTGGTGCTTTTGAATGTAGCCCTTGTCCACCAATTCGCTAAAAGTAAAAGGTTCGTAAAAGTCTGGATTGATAATATTGTTGCTAGGCGCAACAAAGCCATCGAGCTTAGCTCTGGCAACGGCTAATGCAGATGTCACGATGGTATCGTTGATAACCAGCACCGATACGGTGGCTTTCGTAACCCCATCAAAGTAGGTAGCGTCTTTGCCTACATTGCTTTTACCACCAATGATAAAACGTTCTTTGACACTGTGCCCTTGATATTGAGCAACGAAATCAAACATGGATTTCTCGCCAAGCCCGTGCAAAAAAATCGGCTCGCTATGCTGCTTGACGAAAAGATCGACCACATTGCCTTGCGTGTCTAGCCCAATCACTACATTAACCGGTTTGCCTGAAAAGCCTATGAAGTCGACAAAGTCATTCGACTCAAAAACATATCCGAGTAGTTGCTGAAGCTGATAGACCGGGGTTACCTTGATGTCAGTGTGCATCTCCCCCACGCGTGTAGCGTTGGGAAATATTTTGTAAATGTCTTGTGGAATGTCTGTCGCGTCAGACTGCGCCAACACATTGGTGCTGAGAAACAGCAAGAAAATGATTGAGGAAAATGCGATGCGCATAAAAGTAGCGGGCGGCGGTAGGCGCCGCCCTCAGATTTACTTAGAAGAAACCAAGTGGGTTGATGTCGTAGCTTACCAATAGATTTTTTGTCTGCTGGTAGTGATCTAGCATCATCTTGTGGGTTTCGCGGCCAATGCCCGATTTCTTGTAGCCGCCAAACGCAGCGTGAGCTGGATACAAGTGATAACAGTTCGTCCATACGCGACCTGCTTCAATCGCTCGACCCACGCGGAATGCTACATTCGCATCGCGGCTCCATACACCAGCGCCAAGTCCGAAGCTTGTATTATTGGCAATCTCAATCGCCTCTTCTTCGGTTTTGAAGGTTTGAACAGCGATTACAGGACCAAAAATCTCTTCCTGGAACACACGCATGTGGTTTTCACCCTTCAAGATAGTCGGCTGAATGTAGTAGCCTCCATCAAAGCCAGGTAGCTGCTCTTTCTCACCACCAGTGACAACCTGAGCCCCTTCTGACTTACCGATATCGATGTATTTAAGGATCTTTTCGAACTGCTCATTAGATGCCTGTGCACCCACCATGGTGTCTGTGTCTAGTGGGTTGCCACGTTTGATCTTCTGAATTTTTTCCAACACTTTTTCCATGAATGCATCATAGATGTCTTCGTGAATAATCGCTCGAGAAGGACACGTACATACTTCACCTTGGTTGAAGTATCCAAGCACTAAACCTTCCGCACACTTATCAATAAATTCAGGCTCGTGATTCATGATGTCTGGGAAGAATAAGTTTGGCGACTTGCCGCCAAGCTCAACGGTAGATGGAATAAGGTTTTCAGCAGCACAGCGAAGGATATGTCCGCCAACAGGTGTAGAGCCAGTAAACGCAATTTTTGCGATTCTTGTGCTTGTTGCAAGAGCCTGTCCGGCTTCTGCCCCGAACCCGTTAACGATGTTTAGTACACCCGGTGGTAGTAGGTCTTGGATTAGTTCGGCGAACAATAAGATAGATACTGGCGTTTGTTCTGCTGGCTTTAGCACCACTACGTTACCGGTAACAAGTGCTGGCGCAAGTTTCCATGCAGCCATAAGTAGCGGGAAGTTCCATGGAATGATTTGCCCAACAACACCATAAGGTTCGTGGAAGTGATACGCCACCGTGTTTTTATCAATTTCACCGATGGTGCCTTCTTGGCTTCGAATACAGCCTGCGTAATAACGGAAGTGGTCTGCGCACAGCGGAATGTCTGCATTAAGCGTTTCGCGAACGGCTTTACCATTGTCCCATGTTTCCGCAACGGCAAGTAGCTCTAGGTTTTCTTCAATGCGATCGGCAATTTTCAGAAGAATGTTAGAACGCTCAGCTACTGACGTATCTGCCCAGCCCTTTTTCGCAGCGTGAGCGGCATCTAACGCAAGCTCAATGTCTTCAGATTTTGAGCGTGGGATTTGTGCGATGTCGCTGCCGTCTACTGGAGATGTTGCGGTGAAGTACTCACCTTTAACCGGTGCTACCCATTCGCCATTGATAAAATTACCGTAGCTTTCTTTGAAGCTTACGACCGAACCTTCACTACCTGGCTTTGCATAAATCATAAGAAGTACCTTTTGATAACTTTGCGCGTACCACGCGCACTAACTTGGTTTGTTGTGTAGTTTGATAATGGTACTTTTACGTTGTACCTACCATGATGCGATAGACCGATTTGACTCCTACTTTAGGAGGGGAAACCTATGGCTACTTCTCACTCTTCTCGACAAAAGACACCGATTGAGACGCTGAAAGCTCTGCATCACCGATATAGCCGTGTTTAGCCGCAATGGCTGAAAACTGGGAGGGCACCGCGTCAAGCTTTCGCTTAATGACGGTAAGTGCGTTAGAAACAGTCTTAGCCGATAAGCCCAACTCATCAGCAATATCGAAGCGGGATTTATTCATCGCTATCGCAATAAATATTTCGAACTCGCGTTTTGTTAATTTGGCAGCAATGTCCACATTAGTATCGAGAAGTTGATTGGCTAAATTTACCGCCAGGCCGCGCTCAATATACTTTTGCCCTTTTGCGACGACCTTAATTGCCGAGATCAATATTTCAGGCGAACTACTTTTACTGATGTACCCCATAGCACCGGTCTGCATGGCGCGATGCAATATGACGCTGTCTTCGAACATACTGAAAAAGATAATTTTTAAATCAGGATGTCGCTTCAAAAAAATCTTGGCTAAAACAAGGCCACTTTCATTTGAAAGGTTTATGTCTAGGATTAAGATCTCAATGTCACTACTGGCTAATAAACGATGGGTTTGCGCGCCGTTTTCAGCATCAAAAATACGGCAATCGGGCATCATCGCATTGAGTAAAGCTTTGTATCCTTCACGCACCACAGCGTGGTCGTCGACAATTAGAATATTCATGCGACGTTAGCGCCCATAAGAGGAGGCATTTTTTTAAGGGTAAGAGACAGCGATACGGCAACGCCGCCATCATCGGGTGACGTCACACTACAATTTGCTCCTATACAACGCGCTCGGCTGCGCATTGAAGACATGCCAATATTTTCTACAATGTGGTTCCCTAATCCCCGACCGTTGTCTTTGACCATCACAGAAACACGGTGAGTATCGCCATAAATTTGAATGCTAACCTTGGTGGCCTTCGCATGCTTAATCACGTTGTTAATGGCTTCTTGAGCAAATCGGTAAAGATGAATATCTCGCTCATTATCTTCTTGATAGCGCTTTAGATTAATAGACACGTCCCACTGCGTATCGGGCTGCGCTACTTCTTGTTCGTACACCAGTCGCTCAAGCGACGACTGAAGAGAGACTCTATCTAAAACAAGCGGATGAAGGTGAGCAGTGAGCTTTCTAATTGCATCGCTTATTTGATGTGACATCACTTGAACCTTCTGCGCCGACAGTTCAACAACAGATCGCTCTTTTGCGTTAACCAAAATATAAGCGTGGGCTTTTATCGTGGTCAGCAACTGCCCCACATTATCGTGAAGCTCTCTGGCAAGGTAATTTCGCTCTTGCTCTTGAAGAAGCGCTAATTGCTTATCTATTTTGATGAGCTGCTTTTCTTTTGATTTAAGTGCATTTTGTAGGTGCTTAAACTGGTCTAATACCCTGTTCATTTCGGTGATATCTGAATGTGGCAGGGGCTGTGATTCCTTGCCTTCTCGTAGCTCAGATAATGCGTCAGCGAGCTGATTTAGCGGCACTAACCTTTGCTTAACCGCAACTTTTAACGTAAACAGCAACAGCACAAAGGTTGCGAAAAACAGTCCCGCCACCAAGGCAAAAAAAGTGAGATTCTGGGTGAGTTCAGTAGCATCAAAAGGCGTAACGATAAGATACTGATTTTCCTGAATTGGAATGATAACAGGTGTGAGTGCAGTGCGTTCAGTTGTCGACATTACTGAAGTCTGTTCTGCCTGAAGGCGACCCGTGAAATAATGGGCGGATAAGTGAGGGCTAGGCTCAACAATCGCTTCGATATCAGCAACAGGGATATTGAGGTTGACCATTTCTCGCACTTGATTAAGCGCGCCCGTCATCTCTTCCTCAATGTTATCTTGTATGTGGAAGTAGACCAGACAGGTAAAAACCAAAAAGCAGCCAATGAATACGGCCACTATAGCTGTAGATATTTTCGTAAAACCTGACATAACCGCCCCCGCAAGCCTTTTATTACAGGGTTATGCTATACAGGCTACGTTAAAAAGCACATCCTGCAATAGGGGCGAATTCATCCTACCAAGGTAGGATGAATTCTGTTTTGAGCGATGTTTTATTTGGTAAGAACTTAGACAGTTTACACTTATCGGTAAGCCTGTTTCTCGGTGCTACTAACTTCCCAGTCGACTGCTGAATTGGCCTACTGCATCAACGACTTCTTTTGCACCGTATTGAATTTGTTCGATAACTTCACCCGCCTCTCTGGCGTAATTGAGCCCTGATTGCGCCTTTTCATCGCCTTCATTAACCAAGTTCACTGCGTCGGTGGCCAATGTCTGGTTGTGTTTAACCACATTGATGATTTCTTCTGTGGCTTCGGTTGTACGCGATGCTAATTGACGCACCTCGTCAGCAACCACAGCGAAACCTCGCCCCTGATCGCCAGCACGTGCCGCCTCAATCGCAGCATTTAGAGCAAGCAAGTTGGTTTGTTCGGCAATCGCACTGATACTTCCGATAATCGTGGCAATTTGTTGAGATTGAGCGTCCAACGCGTTAATTCCTTCTTTTGCCCTATCCATTTGTTGCGACAGCGAAGACATTTCAGAAAGCAGTTCGCTAATGACTTCCTTTCCTCGCGTGGCGATTTGATCCGTTGTGTTTGAAGAACGGTAGGCGATATCAGCGGCACTGGACACGGCATTTTCTCGTGCCACCTGCTCAGTAATATCAGTAGCCAGCTTAACCACTTTATACATACGACCGTGAGAATCACAAATCGGGTTATAGGTGGCTTCCAGCCAAATAGTGTTGCCGTGAGCATCGAAACGTTCGAATCTTCCTGCGACGAATTCCCCCTGAGTAAGTCGTTCCCAAAACGTTTTATATTCGCGGGAATTCGCATACTCCGTATCACAGAAGATTCTATGATGCTGACCTTTAATGTCATTAAGGCGGTACTTAACGGCTTTCAGGAAAGCTTCGTTTGCGTCCTGAATATTTCCGTTTAAATCGAATTCAATCACCGCATTTGACTTGTGTAATGCGGCCACCAAATCTTCGTGCTCTTTCGAGTTGGCTATAGTGCGCGTGAGGTCGTTGAGGTTGACTGAGAATTTGTGAATATTCCCTTTTCCGTCAAAAATAGGTTCAACTACGCCCCTTAACCACGCTTCTTCACCATTTTCTCGAAGAAACTCAATCGCCCCCCAGTAATGAACACGCTGCTCGATAGAATCTTTTAGCTTTTTAAAATGAGGCGTGTTTCTGGCAATCTCGGGAACAAATTCAAAGAAGCGATGCCCTTTCACTTGAGAGAGTGAGTAACCCAGCTCTTTCTCGAACACCTCGTTGACGGCTTCAATTTCACCACGCTCATTAAGATTGAGAAAGATCATTTCTTCGCGCAAGCCATCTCGCACTTGCTTGAGTATATGTAGCTCCTCGCGAAGCGCTTCGTTTTCTTTCACTAAGTGTTTATTGAACATAGGGCCTGCCCTGACAGAGAAATACAGTAATATGCCGTTTATCGGCAGTAACTAACCTTGCCTTAACGGTAATTTGATGAATCTACACAAGGTTTAGCAAACTATTCGCTAGACAATGTCTTTTTAACTAGGACGTGTCGGCCTAATTTATTAAAGCCTTAGAACACATTTAGCCACTTGTATCAGGGGGTGGCGAGTTTTTCGACGCTGCTACGCTACTTTTTACATATTTACCCTGCAAAAGACAGTAGATAAACGTCTAATTTTTTAGTCGAGAAATTTTGAATGGTATTGCGTAACTTTATCTGTAAGCCATTTTGTAAATACTTGAAAGCGTGCTTGAGAATGAGTTTCTTTGTGTGTGGCCAGCCAGAATGTACGCTTAATATGAATCTCGCTTTCAATGAGTCGAACTAAGCCTGGCTGAGTTTCCGCCATAAATTTAGGTAAAATGCCTACCCCTGCGCCATTTACAAGCATTTGATACTGCGCATTAATACTGGTGCTGCGAAGCGCACTTAATTGTGACAAAGCAGTCTCTTCAATGAACTTTAATTGGGGAGCGTAAACCAAATCGGGCACGTAACTCACTAAATTGAACGCGGTGAGCTCTTGTAATGTTCGTGGTTCGTTGTCGCTGATAAGGGACTGGTGGCTATAAAGATAAAGGTTATAGTCAGTCAATTTTTGTGTAACCAGCAAGCCTTTACTGGGCTTTTCTAACAAGATAGCCATATCGGCTTCTCGTTTATTCAGGTTTAAAAAGCCGCTGGTTGCCACAAGCTCAATGCTGATCCCCGGATACTGCTTTTTAAAATCGGGTAGTAAAGGCGCCAAAAACCAGCTACCGAAACCTTCAGAAACACTCACTCTGATCGTGCCTGCCAAATGCGAGCGTTCGTCACCTAATTCATTTTGTGCCTCTAAAAAGTAATGCTCTGCTTTTTCAATATACGTAACTAGCTCACTACCATGGGTGGTTAGCACATATCCTTTTTTAGTTAGCTCGAACAACTTACAATTTAATGAGTCTTCCAGTTTTTTTACACGACGAATTAACGTCGTAGGGTCTACCTTCAAGCCTTTAGCTGCAATAGCTACGCGTCCATTTCTTGCCAAACCAAGAAACAAACGCATGTCGTCCCAATTCACTTAAACACCTGCATTTTTACAGCACCATACTGCAAGTATATGTATTGCCTTTGCAAACACAAGGTTTCAATATTGTTAAAAATTATAGGAGCTATGTCATGAGAAAGATTGTTCACTTTATTGCAGGTAAAGATTTTGAGGATAGCAGCGAGAATACCGCGTCGGTATTTGCGCCTAACACAGGTGAAGTACAGGCTGAAGTAAGCTTGGCTAACACTTCAACTTTGGCCTATGCAATTGAAACAGCCCAAGCTGCACAGGTTGAGTGGGCAGCAACAAACCCTCAACGACGCGCTCGTGTTATGTTCAAGTTTAAAGAGTTGGTTGAAGCAAACCGCGATCGCTTAGCGGCACTATTATCAAGCGAGCACGGTAAAGTGTTGGTTGATGCGCAAGGTGATATTCAGCGTGGCCTTGAAGTTATCGAGTTTGCCTGTGGTATCCCTCATGCGCAAAAAGGTGAATATACCGAAGGTGCAGGCCCAGGAATCGATGTGTATTCCATGCGCCAAGCACTAGGTGTAGTGGCAGGTATTACGCCATTTAACTTCCCAGCCATGATCCCAATGTGGATGTTCGGTGTGGCAATTGCCTGCGGCAACGCGTTCATTTTAAAGCCATCAGAGCGCGATCCGTCAGTACCTGTTGAACTGGCAAAGCTTATGATTGAAGCAGGCCTTCCTGCAGGTGTACTTAATGTTGTACACGGTAACAAAGAAGTGGTTGATGGTATTTTAGATCATCAAACTATTAAGGCGGTGAGCTTTGTAGGCTCTTCTGATATCGCTAATTACGTGTACGAGCGTGGCGCTCGTGCAGGTAAGCGCGTTCAAGCCATGGGTGGCGCGAAAAATCATGGCATCGTAATGCCTGATGCTGATTTAGATCAGGTGGTAACCGACTTAGTTGGTGCTGCGTATGGCAGTGCCGGTGAACGCTGTATGGCGCTACCGGTTGTCGTTCCAGTGGGCGATGAAACCGCTGAGAAACTGAAAGCCAAGCTTATTCCGGCTATTAAAGACATTATGGTAAGTCATAGTGAAGATCCTAACGCTCATTATGGCCCTGTGGTTACTGCTGCTCACAAAGAGCGCGTTGAAGGCTATATCGACCTTTGCATAGAAGAAGGTGCTGAGCTTGTTTACGACGGCAGAACCAGTCAGATCCCAGACGACAGTCAAGGCTACTTCATCGGCCCAACGTTCTTCGACCACGTGACCAAAGACATGCGCTCATACCAAGAGGAGATTTTTGGTCCAGTGCTGCAAATGGTGCGCGCGAAAGATTTCAACGAAGCGGTTAACTTAGCAAGTGATCATCAATACGGTAACGGTGTTGCTATGTACACCCGTAACGGCCATGCGGCGCGCGAATTTGCGCAACGTGTAAACGTGGGCATGGTAGGGATTAATGTACCTATTCCAGTGCCAGTTGCTTACCACACTTTTGGGGGCTGGAAGCGCTCTGCATTTGGTGATACCAACCAGCACGGTATGGAAGGGGTGAAATTCTGGACCAAGGTTAAGACCATTACGCAGCGCTGGCCTGATGGCTCAGATACGAACGACAACGCCTTTGTTATTCCAACCATGGGCTAAGTGAGGAGACTATTATGACCACAGTTGCATTTATTGGCCTAGGTAATATGGGCTCAGGGATGGCAGATAACCTAGTTAAGAACGATTACAACGTATTGGCTTTTGACTTAAGCGAAGCGGCACTGGCCAAAGCCAAAGAAGCAGGCTGCACTATTGCGCAAAGTACCGAGCAAGCTGCTGCTGAGGCCGACATCGTTATTACTATGTTACCAGCAGGCAAGCACGTAAAAGATATCTATTCAAATCAGATCTTGGCTTCTGTCCGCGAAGGCACCTTGCTTATTGATTGCTCCACCATCGACGTAGAAACGGCGAAGAGTGTGTCAGAATTAGCTGAGAAAAAAGGCCTTAAAATGCTGGATGCGCCAGTTTCTGGTGGTGTTGCAGCGGCTGCAGGCGGCACACTTACGTTTATGGTGGGTGGCGACGCTGATGCCTTTGACAAAGCCCATGGTGTACTTAGCGCAATGGGCAAAAAAATCGTCCATGCGGGCGGCCATGGTGCGGGACAAGCAGCAAAGATTTGTAACAACATGTTACTTGGCGCGACCATGATTGCGACGTGTGAAAGCTTCCAGCTGGCACAAAAACTAGGCTTAGATGCGCAAGTGTTCTTCGATATTGCGTCAAATGCCTCGGGACAGACATGGTCAATGACCACCTACTGCCCTGTAAAAGGTGTGGGGCCACAAAGCCCTGCTGATAACGATTTTGCTGGCGGTTTCGCTTCTGCGCTTATGCTCAAAGACTTGGGGCTGGCCATGCAGGGCGCGAAGGGCGTCAACGCGCAAGTACCTATGGGTGAGCTTGCTGCAAAGTGGTTTGAAATGCATTGCGAAGAAGGCAATGCAGGGATGGATTTCTCTTCAATAATCAACCGATTAGCGTAAGAGAAAACCAACAGTTCTCCGACGGCTACTTTCCCTCAGAAGAGGTGGCCTTCTTACTGAGCGAGTAAAGGATTTTACTCGCTCTTTTTTTAAAACAAACTGCGTCTACGCTTTTTCTCTCCGATTTTCTTTCTAAGCCATCCGCGGTTTAATCATTTCCCCTAGGCTGCCTCAACATGTCATCATACGCATCCATTTCCCAAGGCAGTTCGCCTGGGCTGGTATCGAGGAAGTGCAGATAACTTTCGAACTGATCTAAGATGTCCTTAGTAATACTCTCTTTGTCATATCCGTAAATATCGTAAGCTTGCCCTCCGCGGCGAAGGAACACTTCAGCGCGAAAATATTTTTCCGACTCGTCTTCTTCTGAACGCAGCTCTGCGTAGCTAAACCCTGGCACTAAATATTCAGTCATACGAATATCGTAGATAAAGTCCATGTGATCGTGACGCTCAACAGTGAAGGTGGCCCTTCCCGTTTCCTCATCAAGCTTAACAAACGCCTCCCACTCTCGCGCTTTCAAAGCAGCCTGTACGTCTTTCATCGCTGCAATCACAGTTTTATCAATAAACTCATGCACCTCATTTCGGCTTGGGTAATCTACCATTGCTGCCAGTCGGCCTTTTAGGCTAGTCGAGCGACCGTGGTTTCTATTAAGCGTATTCGCCTTCAAACTGTTGTTTCGGTAGCCTTCAATGACTAGCGCACGCCATAGACCTGCTGCAGACGCTAGCATAATGAAGGCGAATGGTAAGGCGCTCGCAATGGTCATCGTTTGCAGGGCATTCAGCCCGCCAGCCAACAGCAACACTGCAGCAACGGTTCCTTCCAGACACGCCCAGAAGATACGCTGCCAAACCGGGCTTTCTTCTTTACCACCAGAAGCAAGAGAATCGATAACCAGCGACCCAGAATCTGATGACGTCACGAAGAACGTGATGATCAATAACACGGTCAAGCCTGACATGATTGACGCGCCAGGTAGCAAGTCATAGAGCTTAAATAAGGCAACAGCTTCGTTTTCCTGCACATCGCTAATGAGTGTAGTAACACCTTGGTTCATAATGGCATTTAGCGCGGTGTCGCCAAACACGGAAAACCAAAGAAAGGTGAACATGGTAGGTACAAGCATTACACCAAAAACAAACTGCCTAATGGTTCTACCTCGACTTATTTTGGCGATAAACATGCCTACAAACGGCGCCCAAGCGATGGTCCAGCCAAAAATAAACAGCGTCCAGTTCCCAATCCAATCGCTACGACTATAGGCCTGAAGATTAAAGGTGCGCTCAATGATGCCGTTGATATAACTTCCCGTGTTCTGTAAAAAGGTTTCTAAAATATGTACCGTTTCTCCGAAGATAAAAACGATACTCATAAGCGATACAGCCAGAACCATATTAAGAATTGATAGCCTTTTAATGCCCTTATCCATGCCCGCGACAACCGATATTGTTGCGGCAATGGTTACGATCGCAATGGTGCCTACCTGCACCATGATATCAATGGGGATATCGCCGGAAAGATAGTTAAGCCCTGCATTAATCTGTGTAACGGATAGCCCGAGCGTAGTGGCGATACCAAATAGTGTACCGAGAATGGCAAATACATCTACCGCGTGACCTATAGGGCCATAAATTTTATCCCCTATCAGTGGATACAAAGCTGAACGTATAGACAAGGGCAAGCCATGTCGAAAAGCAAAATAGGCAAGAACCAAACCGACTAGCCCGTAGATCGCCCAGATGTGAAAACCCCAATGAAAAAATGCGATTTGCATGGCTTGTTTCGCCGCATCAACAGTTTCAGCTGCTCCTGCAGGCGGTGAAGAATAGTGTAGAACAGGCTCTGCTACGCCAAAGTAGAGCAGCGCTACGCCGTAGCCTGCTGAGAACAACATAGAAAACCATTCAGGAAAGCTATATTGAGGCTCTGCATGATCGGGCCCCAACTTTATGTTTCCCCAGCTAGATGATGCTACCGATACAATGAATACCAAAAAGATAGCGACCGACAACATGTAAAACCAACCAAAGGTTTCTGTAATCCATGCCAATGTATTGTCGAAGGCGTCGCCGGCAAGTTCGGGGTTGCTGATAGTTCCGATCACCAAAAGCAAAATAATGATAACGGCGGGGAGAAATACTGGAAGAAGAATGGTGGAGTTGTTTACTTGGCCTTTCATAGCAAGTCCCTTTTCACTGACAGGTAAGTTGAAACGCTGCGAAAACTTAAAAGCTGTTTTTTTCTACTAGTGAGGATTTGCTTTGGTTCAGATAATTACCCAAATATATTCTTTTCTTGGCGCTACGGACCGTGATTTTAAGTAAATAAGGTCCTTCAAGCGGCAACGACCTGCTATGAAACAAGGGGTTAACCGGCGTGATTGCCGTTGGCGTATCAAAAATAATCAGACATAGATAAATAGCGCTGCCTGATATGTTCAATTAACAGCTTAATTTTTCGAGATGGCTGGCGGCTGTAAGGATAAACGGCATAAACGCCTAACACCTTACCTACCCGCTCTGGAAACAAATCGACCAGTGTTCCATTACATAAATCTTCGAATACCAAACATTTAGGTACGTAGGCAATACCTCTACCAGCAAGAGCTGCTTTGCGAAGCGCCCCCGCATTGTCACTTGAAAATGCGCCATCTACGGTGATGGTGTAATTGCCTTGAGACGACGTAAACTCCCACTCCCTTGCGCCGGATGTGTGGTAGGAATACAACAAACAGTTGTGAAAACTCAAATCCTCAGGTGCTTTGGGCCTGCCCTTTCGTCTAATGTAATCCGGCGATGTGCAAACCACCCAATGGGAATCTAAAAAGTGCCGCGCGATCAGACTTGAGTCTTCCAAATATCCCGTTCGAATAACAAGATCAAACCCTTCCTCGACTAGATTTACAAATCGATTATCCAGAGACATATCAACGCTTAGCCCTGGATGAAGTGTACAAAACTCAGCTACCGCATCGGCTAACAGTAAATCGCCCGAAATCGTTGGAACCGACATTTTAATGTGTCCGGATATTTGTTCACTGTATCCAGAAATTGTGTCGATAGCTTCTTGCGTGGACGCCTTTACATTCATGGCGCCTTGCTTCAAAGCTTGACCCGCTTCGGTAAGCGTGAGTTTGCGAGTAGTGCGATACAAAAGCTGCGTTCCCAGCTCTTTTTCAAGCTTTGCTATTCGCTTACTGACTACCGAGTTGGTAATGTTGTTCGCCTCTGCTACTTTGCTAAAACTGCCCATCTCCGCAATTTGTGCAAAAAGAATTAAATCGTCTGCTCTCACGTTATTACTTCACTTTTGGAAAAGATAAATTTCATTGTTGCCGTATATCCCTAAGGCGAGAAACGTTATATTTTTATCAAGTTAATTACAATCGATTAAAGACATGATTATTTCATCGCCGACTGATTATCGACGCGCTGCGCAAAAAATATTACCGCCGTTCCTATTTCACTACATTGATGGTGGTGCCTATCGAGAGCATACACTTAAACGCAATGAAGCTGACTTGGCTGACATAGCATTAAAGCAGCAAGTGCTGAGAAATATGTCGTCGCTTGACCTTTCCACAACGGTCTTTAGTGAAGAATTGGCTTTACCTATTGCCCTTGCTCCCGTGGGATTAACCGGAATGTATGCGAGACGTGGCGAAGTGCAAGCCGCTAAAGCGGCAGCAAACAAAGGCATACCGTTTACCATGTCGACGGTGTCAGTATGTCCTATTGAAGAAGTCGCACCAGCCATTGAACGTCCAATGTGGTTTCAACTCTATGTGCTTCGCGATCGCGGCTTTATGAAGAATGTTCTGGAGCGCGCCAAAGCAGCGGGTGTAACAACGTTGGTCTTTACCGTAGATATGCCTGTACCAGGGGCTCGCTATCGCGATAAACACTCCGGTATGAGTGGGCCATTTGCTGCAAGCCGTCGCGTACTGCAAGCGATGACTCATCCTCGTTGGGCATTTGATGTAGGCGTGTTCGGTAAGCCTCATGATCTTGGCAATATTTCTACTTATCGTGGCGAACCGACCCAGTTGGAAGACTATATTGGCTGGTTGGGCGCTAATTTCGATCCGTCTATCAGTTGGAAAGACTTAGAATGGATCAGAGAGTTTTGGGACGGCCCAATGATTATCAAAGGCATTTTAACTGAACAAGATGCCAAAGATGCGCTGAGTTTTGGCGCAGAAGGCATTGTAGTATCCAATCACGGCGGTCGTCAGCTAGATGGCGTGCTTTCTACCGCTAAGGCTCTTCCAGCGATTGCTAGCGCGGTGAAAGGCGATCTAAGTATTTTCGTAGACTCAGGTATTCGTAACGGCTTGGACGTGGTGAGAATGCTTGCACTAGGTGCCGACTGTACTTTACTAGGGCGCTCTTTTATTTATGCACTTGCTGCTGAAGGCCAACAAGGGGTAGAGAACTTACTCGATCTGTACAAACAGGAAATGCATGTCGCGATGACACTATGCGGTGCAAAATCAGTCAGTGAACTTAACCTCGACTCTCTCGCTTTTTAGTATCGCTGGCACCAAGGCCACTAAAAAGACCCCCAGTAATTGGATAGTCCAACTATTGGGGGTCACTTCATTTTTTATGGCTCTTTTATCAATGCACAAGTGGCTGGAAGCGTAATTTGCGCTTAATGATGCCCACCACAACAACTTCCATCATGCTCAGCCCAATTTTTAAGTTTGGTGGTTTTGCCTATTCCCGGGTTAAAACTATTGGTTGGGTCTAATTCTCGGTAAAAGTTTTTCAGCGCATCTTTTGCAAAGTACTCGTGTCCCACATTGTGCTCTGCTGGATATTCAGCGCTTCTCGCATCAAAAGTTTCCAGAATTTTACCCTTTAACAATTTGGCATCCGCCCCTTTTTTCAACACGTAATTCTGGTGCATTACGTGGCAGAATAAATGGCCGTAATACAGTTTTGTGTCTATCTGGTCGTCTATTTCTTTAGGCAGCACTTCAAACCAGTCGGGATCGTTGCGGCGAAGTGCAACATCGATGGTCATCATAGCGCCCACGTCTTTGCTGTGCATCACGTGGTAACGACCTATCGCGCCACCAGCAACAAAGCGATGCAAAATAGCCTTATCAGCTTCTTCTTCTGTACACTCAAAATAACTACCTTCATTGGTTTTAAAGAAAGCATCAAGGTAGGCTTTGGCCTCATCTACCCCGTCGTTGCTCATCTCCAATATCCAATGATGCTGATACTTGTCTCTGTACTCTTCCATTCGCGTAGGCAAGTGGTTAGGAAAAACGTAGCTCATATACTGCATAACGCGATCTGACATTTTGTTGGGTAAGAAGCCCAGCTTGTCAGTAAATGCGTCAAATTTGCGCTTAAATGCAAACAGCTTAGGAATAAATTTGGCGCCAAGCTTGCTGATAACGATAAACATATCTTTACCGTATTTCTTGGATACGTCGTAGCAGTCACGGTGAAGGTACTCACCCGAGTCAGGCAAGTTCTTGAAAGTAGAAAGTATGTCGCGACGCACTTGGGTAAACACAGCGGCGTCGTTAGACCCCACATAAAATACCTGTTTTTTCTCAGGAATAGGAAAGGTGTCTAGCCTCACTGCGAACACGGCAAGCTTACCCGCACAGCCTGAAGCTTCATGAAGTCTTCTGCCGTCATTGTTGAAGCGCGAAGGTGTGTCTGAATCAACGTCTCGAACTCGTTCATCATACTCGTTGTCTGATGCACGAGCGTCAGGGTGCTGAACGTCAGCTTCTTTGTAACGTTTGTTCTCAAGATTATTCAGAATTTCTTCTGGCTCACTACCTAGATTAATCCCCAGATTGTTTACCAAAGATAGATTGCCATTAGCGTCGATTTGGGCAAAAAGCGCTAATTCAGTATAGGCAGGGCCTCGCTTGACCAAAGCACCACCTGAATTGTTACATATTCCCCCCACGATCGATGCGCCAATACATGAAGAACCAATCACAGAGTGAGGTTCGCGACCATAAGGCGCAAGCGTCTCTTCCAATCCAAACAAGGTACTCCCAGCCAAGCCAACGATCTGTTTTCCGTTGTCAACTAACTGAATATCATCAATACGCATAGTACTGATAATAACGAGAGGCCTGTCGTAATCTTTACCATCTGGCGTAGAGCCGCCCGTTAACCCTGTATTGGCCGCCTGCATAATAACCGCAACGTCGGCTTCAACACACAGCTTAAGCACACGCCAAATTTCGACAAGCGTTCCAGGGCGCACTACCGCAAGTGCTTCGCCCGCACCAAAACGAAACCCTTTAGTGTAAGGCTGCTTCTTCGCTTTATCAGTTAACAAATAGGCCTGCCCTACTACATCGCGCATTGATGCAATCAAAGACTGAGTGTCAACGTTTACGGTCATGGTTCTCTCTGTGTGTTGAAATAATGGAAGGAATGACTTGGTGTTGAACTATACACTAACACCATTATTAACAAAGGGGGCAAGCCGCTTTTATCGAGATAATTTACTTATATTTAATTCGTTGAACATTTAGAGGCTCTAGCATTTAAGCAAAACTTACAGGCGTTTTTCACTGTTACATTTTGTTACGCTTTGGCGGAGCAAGTTAGACCAGAGGAGTATTGTAAAGCCAATGTATAGTTCGTAAGGTTGATAGACACGAAAAGGAGCTTTCATGTCACATCAAGCGTTCGTTTTAACAAGAAAAAGTTTTTCAGAAAATACTAGAAAGGATGGGGCTTACGAACGATTCCTAAGTATTTTGCCGTCATGTGGATTTGTCGTCACAACCGGTGCGATTCATCCACCTCGAAGCGTGCTTAATAACACCTATACCTTCTTTATCGATGCGCAGTATTGTGACTCTGCCGCTATGCTCAACTTGCCTGTAGTCAACGATAACCCAGAGTTGAACAAAGTCATTTTCAACGTGCCAGAGTCTGACGTCGATTTTCATTATGCGGCACTGCAACATGGTATTAATGGTATTTTCCATATTGAAGATAGCTTAGAACTTCTGGTTCGCGGTGTTCAACAAGTTCAGGCGGGCAACAAATGGTTCAGTCGCGAGATTATGAGTCGCTATATTGATGCCAATTTAGTGTCTAAAGCAAAACCCGTTGCTGCACTTCAATCGTCACATACTGTGCTGACCAAGAGGGAATTGGCCATCACACGCAAAATTGCAGATGGTGCCCAAAATCAGGAGATTGCAGACTGCTTACACATCAGCGTAAATACGGTGAAAACTCACGTTTACAGCATATTTAGGAAAACGGACTGCCGAAATCGCGTTGAGCTTATAAAGTGGTTCGATCATCAGTTTAGCCAACCACAACAAGTAAGCATCTAAACTGATAATCCATTGAATTTAATTGCGTATGGCGCTTACGCTTTTGCGCGCCATACGCCTTTCTCCATTCCTTGTAACACCAACTCAGTCACCGCTTTTTCTATACTTTGTTTAACGCACTCGAACATGGGTTCATTAGTCGTGTAGCCCGTTTCTGCTTCAAGCAAACGCTTAAGCGAAACATACCTAAACAGGCCTGCTCTCACCTCCTGGCTTAGTACTTTCTTAGATGTTGAAACCGACACCAATACTTGACCTGTTCTCACGTCAACTGCACGCATGTAAATGGAAATTTGATCTTCCCTAAACAGCTCACTCGCTCCAATGCCAAAGTACTCTACACCAGCGCCGCCGGTACGAATGTTGGTATCGTAGCTAATTATCCCACCTTCTATAATAATTCTCGCTGTCGTGAGTGGCGGCAAATCGCCTCCGCTGCTTTCGTCGGCTCTAATTATTTTGCGTTCGGTAAGAATGTTCTGCAGCCCTTCACGCTCCACAGGTAAAAACCACGATGTCTCGCTTAAGGTCTGAACAAGAATAGAGGTTGCGCCTTGAGTCACCGCAGTAGAAAACGAACTTGCCCCAGTGCTAGGTTTATATTGCCCGGTCTGGTCTCTAAACGCATATACAGAAACCGGAATTTGTCCCATAGGCGCTGGCAAGCTTTTTACTTCAGACAATGTGGCACTGTCTTTAATTACATCAGCGGCCGTTGTATCTGGCGGCAGCGTATTAGTGATGGACTGGCATCCTGCAAGCGCCATGGCCACTATTAAAAAAACGGTACTTCTCATGTGTTTCCCTACCCAAACCGTGGAATTTCAACGACAGTAACCTCACCTGTCAGTAAGTTAGTAATGTTCACAACAATGCTGTCAGGATTACTCGTTATTAGTTCTACCTGAAAGTCACCACTAACAAAAATACTATCCTGATTGAATATGCTGTCTATCGGGTTTCCATCTTCATCATATTCTTGTTCACCGAATGCGATGTCTGTGATTTCGCGGACTATACGATTGATATAGGCGCGCTCGAGTGATTCTTGAAGGCGTTCGTCATAGGAGCGCTCGCTGTAAGGCGCTGTATGAGCGTTTTGTGAATTCGCCTTACTTAATAAAAATGATCCGTTAAGTGGATTACCACCGAATGACGGGTTGATCGGTTCATACACCAACTCTGTTGCTTTCACACTAGCTGAAGTCCACGAGCCAGTCGCGATTAAGGCTGCTATCACTATCCCTTTTTTCATTACCATTCGTCCCCTGCTAAATCTGGGCTTCTACTGTCTATACTCGCGTTTGCCACCGCGTCTAAAACTAACATGATGGCTTGCTGTACTTTTTCATCTAACGGTACTTGTCTACGCCCCATGTACGTTTGATAAACCACTCTATTGTCGTAAATCACCGAAAGAAGAGTACCCGCTTGTGGCACAATAATTTCTTTAACTACAAGGTTCTTACCCGAACTGTCTGGGACTTCTCGCCAGTATTGGCTAATGCGAGAGGCAAATTCGTGGCCTTGGCGGCTAATACTGTTATCGAGCAACAGTCCACCTAGCCGAATTTCTTCTGCGTGAATCGGAGAAAAGAACACACTAAAAAGCAGTGTGATAAGAGAGAAACAATACAAGTACTTCATTTTACTGAATATAGCCGGGCAAACGCCCGGCTACTCACTTTTACATCTGTAGGTTTACATCTGAACAACGGTAGCTACGTTGTAGTCACCAACCTGCGTAACACTTACTGTGCCGCCGTTGCCAGTGATACTACCTGTAACTAAGTTATCGTTACCCATTTGCGTAACTTCAAATGTATTCATATCACCAGAAATAACGAACTGACCACCTGCGTCGTCTGTTACCCAGTTTCCTACGCCTTCTTGCATAACACTAACAATATTGTCGTCACCGTTAACCAATAGGTCTAGTAAGTTAAGCTCGCCCGTTTGCGAAACCATAATTTCGTTGTAGCTTGATGTAACGTTGCTTGCCAACTCAACTGATGCCGTATTTTCAACACCCTCTTGAGACATTTCAATGATGTTGCCATCAGCGTAGTAAGTTGCATCACCAATACCAGCTTGTGCTAACGCCAAGTTGGCATCGCCATCTTGCTCAATTTCAACGGTGTTAAACAGGCCATCGAAATTAACTGTGCTGATTTCATTGGCATCACCTACCTGAGTTAAATCAAACTCGTTGAATAAGCCAATTACGCCAGCATAAGCCGTGTTGCCTTCGCCCACTTGGTTAATTTCGAACGTATTCGCTTGTCCGCCGATAGTTTCTACGGTAGCTAAGTTAACGTCACCGATTTGATCGATATTAACTTCATTGCCAGAGCCTTCAAATACTCCTGTGGTAATCTCGTTGCCATCACCATCTTGTTCAAACTCTAGCACATTACCGTCGCCAACCATGCTCCAACCCACAGCGTTCTGGTCGCCATCTTGGTCAATTTCAACTTCGTTTTCTGAGCCGACAACGGTTAAATCAGACACGTTGTAATAGCCGTCTTGAATAACATCGATAACGTTTGCATCACCGCTTAGCTCGCGAACATACGATTCGTGCCAGTCACCACTTTGATCAACAAATACCGTATTGTCGTTACCCGCAATGGCATTATTAGCCCAGTTACCACCATCACCCTGATACACTGACAACGTGTTTCCACTGCCCGAAATGCTATTTATTGAGCGATTAAAAATAAAACCGATAGGGCCGCCATCACCCAATTGAACAAGTGAAACCGTGTTATCGTCACCTTCGACAACGACATCAGCTGTACTATTTAAACTATCTTGCTCAGATTCTAAGAAGTTGCCGTTACCTGTGACACTTGCAAAGAAGGTATTACCTGACTGCATTTGCGAAGCTAGTACTTCGTTTGCGTCACCCGTTACTTCTACAAAGATTGCATTTAAGTCACCTTCCTGACTTAAAATAGATTCATTACCTACCTCATTTCCCTCTGGTGCCGTTTGGGTTAGCGTAATTTCATTGCCTTCAGCTGCAGCAATAAAATCTGCGGAAGCACTGAAATCAACTGTCTTACTCGCTGGAACTTCCTGAGCCGATGCCCACCCTGTCGCTGCTACTAAAAGCAATGCACTCGCTATTTTTGTTTTTTTCATTTTCACATTTGTCTCCCTATGGCAATCACATCATTCTTGATATTGTGTGATGTTAATCACCATTTCGTTCCCTATCTGGTAAACAGTAAAGGACTGTTCACCCAATTGATTAACATTGGCTACATTGTCGAACCCATCTTGAATAATCTCGAAATAGTTATTGTTGTTTTGCTGCAGTAAATTAACCACGTTCCCCTCACCCAGCTGTGTGATCAGAGCTTCGTTATTACTGCCGTTTTGAACAACATTCGATAGGTTGGCGCCGTTGCCGCTTTGGATAATGTTAGTTATGTTATTTAGCCCAAACTGACTAACAGCGATGAAGACCGTTTCATCGTCTATCGTTATAGCTTGAGCATTCAGACTCATTGAAAGAGAAGATTCCACCATGTCTGAGCTTGTTGATAAGTCGGACTGTTGAGCATAAGCAGGAAGATTTACGGTTAGAAGACTGCACCCCGTAATGGCTGCCAACGCAACGGCTCTACATGCCTTAGCGTTATTAGCAAATTGGCTCTTTTTAACCTTTAGCTTCTTGTCCATGAGAACGACTGCTTCCTTGATTAACAACAAAGGTGACCCCTCTATAACACTCCTTAAGACGGCGAGAATCCATCACCAATAAGTTGTATTTATTACAGGTCAAATACAGTTAGCACACGTTAAATCAGCAAGTTATTTATAATGGGTAATACCATAGTGCTAGATTTGACGAAAATTCACGCACCGAGTAATTATTGGTAAGACCACCTAGTTTTTGTAGGGTCTTTTAACGGGTATTGCTACAGCGTGCCCCTAAGACATAGAGATCTGAACTACCTGTCAAAAGTCATAGTAATTAAGTACCACTTTGGGCTTCTCTTCTCACTTTTTCCTAGTGGTTAAGTAGTATTTTTGAGCAAATTTTACTGTTAGGGGTGGCAGGTTTTTAAATTTGCGTTATAAGTTTTAACCGTTAGTTATATCAGACCGAACGAGAAGGTTCTGTGATTAAAGCATTATTGCTAATTATGGAATCTAATTATGAAAACAAAGCCTTTTAAAACAGGCCTTTCAGCACTGTCATTAGCCCTTCTACCGCTAATGGTATCTAGTCATGCACACGCCGCAAAAGCCGAAATTTTCGACGATAGCGTTATCGTTGTATACAAAGAAAATGTAAGCAAAGCGGAAAAGATGCGCGCTCGCTCTTCGGTAGGTGCACGAATTAGTGACGCAAACCGTGATGAGGTAGATGATCGCTTCTCTAACCTTTTAAATGGTCGCATTGCCAAACTGGAACTTCGTGGCAAGTCTGTAAAAGACGCCATAGAAATCTTAAAGAAAAATCCTGCGGTTAAAATCGCCGAGCCAAACTTCTTGTACCGCAAAGCCCTGGTACCTAACGATCCTTCTTATGGTGACCTATGGGGTTTGAATAACACCGGTCAAGCCGGCGGTACTGCAGATGTGGATATTGACGCGCCAGAAGCATGGGATATTACAACCGGTGATAGCGATGTGGTCATCGGCGTTATCGATACGGGTGTTGACTACAATCATGAAGACCTTGCAGATAACGCATGGGTTAACCCAGGTGAAATTGCTGGAAACGGTATTGATGATGATGGCAACGGTTATATTGACGATGTTTACGGTATCGATGCATTTAACGGCGATTCTGATCCTATGGACGATGATTCTCACGGTACGCATGTGGCCGGGACAATTGGCGCTGTGGGCGGAAACGGAATTGGCGTAGTCGGTGTAAACCATGACGTGTCAATCGCTGCATGTAAATTCTTAGGTCCTGACGGCGGTTCAACCGCTGGCGCTATTGAATGTATCGATTACTTCACCGACCTTAAAGAGAACCGCGGCATCAATATTAAAGCTACCAACAACAGCTGGGGTGGCGGCGGCTATAGTGAAGCGCTAGAAACTGCTATTGAAGAAGCTGGCCAAGCGGGTATTTTGTTTGTTGCTGCGGCAGGTAACTCCGGTTCAAACAACGACAACGTAGATAACTACCCGTCTAACTATGTCACTACAACAAACAGTCTGCTTGCAGTTGCTAGCCACACTCGTACTGACGGAGACAGCGGCTACTCATACGGTATTGAAACTGTAGACATCGCGGCGCCGGGGACAGCTATCCTATCTACAGTACCAGGTAACGGCTATGCGGCATACTCAGGCACATCAATGGCAACGCCACATGTTGCGGGTGCAGCAGCACTTGTGTGGTCGCTAAACCCAGAACTTACGCCATCTGAAATGAAAGAGCTGTTAATGTCTACAGGTGAAACTAGCCTATGGGCTGATGGTCGCACCGTGTCTGGCAACCGCCTAAATGTACTTAACGCACTTGAAGAAGCTGATCCAACTCCAGGTTTTAAACTGGGCATTACGCCTGGTTCAGCTGAAATTGAAGCGGGTGAAACCTACACCTTCACTATTGAAGTTGGTTCAATTGCTGGCTACGAAGAAGAAGTACAGCTATCGCTTGCAGAGCCAAGTGATATCGCGTCTTTAAGTGCAAGCTCGGCAATGCCTGGCGATACGGTAACACTGACCGTAGAGACATCTGAAGATACGCCTTGGGGTCCATACAGCTTTACGGTGAACGGTGTAAGCGGTGATATTGAGAAATCTAAATCAGCGAATCTTTATGTTTACCCTCAAGGGCTAAACGAATTCCCTTACGCGTATTCTGGTGATGCTGTACCTACGTTACCGAATGAAGAAGATCCAGACGATGTCGGCGTGGACCTAGTGATTAACGTTCCTGACGACTTAACCGTATTCGGTATGCAGGCGTCGGTAAATATCACACACACCTATAGCGGTGACCTCGTACTATCACTGACCTCTCCTCAGGGTACGACCACCGTTCTTCGTCAGAATCAAGGTGGCGCTACAGATGATATCGTTGAGAGCTATAACTCTGATGCCTTTAACGGCGAAGTAGCAACAGGCGATTGGACCTTGAACGTGCTTGATACGTTCAACGGTGACAACGGCACTGTTAACACATGGAGCTTTGTGGTGACCGGTATTGGTGAAGTAGGCCCAACACCGCCTAACTCTGCGTTTACCTATGACGCTTCAGGATTATCAGTAAGCTTTACTAATAACAGTAACGACGTTAATGACGACATTGTCAGCTATAGCTGGGACTTTGGCGATGGCTCTACTTCAACGGAAGAGAACCCAACGCATGTTTACGCGAGCACAGGTGCCTATGACGTAACCCTTACGGTTACCGACTCTGAAGGCCAAACTGGCGTATCAACAGAAACCGTATCAGTTTCAGATAGCAACATTGTTGCCGAGATTGACCGCGCTATGCTGTCTCGATTCGGTTCGTTACGCGTAGATTTATCATATAGTGGCTCGATGGCCGATACTGTAATGATTTATCGCAACGGTGAGCTACTTGAAGAAGTAAGCAACACTGGACGTTATCGCGATAGAAGCAGAGGCGTTCAACCTGGTGAGTATACTTATATGGTTTGTGATGAAACCTCTGCATGCTCTGCACCAGTGTCTGTAAACCTTTAATGTAGTTTGCGTATCGCTGACGCGCTCTTCGTGACAGTTGGCGAATGATACGCTGAACAGTTAAGAGTTAAGCAATTGCCGGCCAAGGATAGGCCGGCTTTTTTTATTCTGAGAATTAAAGAGAGCACCAATCTGAGCCATCGGCTTATTCACTATAAGCCAAATACAACGTACACTTGATGCATTAAGAAATAATAAGCATTTTTTCATGCACATACTCATTATTGACGATCACGAAATTGTAAGGGATGGCATTAAAACACTCATCGAGCAAGAGTATGGCTGGCATGTTTCTTACGCAGTAAGCTCTCTGGATGCTCTTCCCTCCTTCGCTACGTTAGACGATATTGACGTTGCCATTCTAGATATCTCATTAGCACAGGAAAGTGGTTTCGATACGCTAGTAAAAATCAAGAAAGACGCGCCGTTTATAAAGTGCTTAATGCTGAGCATGTATGATCATGTTGGCTATATCAGTAAAGCGCTTGAGCTCGGCGCCGATGGCTACGTTACAAAGAATGCCGCCACTAAAGAATTGATGGACGCGTTGGAATCTCTAGAAAAGGACGAGAATTATCTAAGCACAGATATTAGTAAAAAGTTAGCTTTCGGTGATAAACAGCTAACCTCTATCCTTACTGAAAGGGAAAAGGAAATTTTCTTACTGTTAGCAAAAGGATTCCAACCAAAACAGATTGCCTACTACATAGATACTGCCCCGAAAACAGTGATGGTTCACAGAACTAATATTTACAAGAAACTCAATGTAACCTCCCAATTCGGTTTACTTAGAATTGCGTTAGAAACTGGGTACCTCGACGTTTCTGACGTTATCTACGACGACACGCTAGTCAAAGCAAATTGATGAATTTAACGCGGTATTTCAACGTTACCTATTTACTAATGGGATTAGGTTATACCGCGCTATTTCACGGCGTGTGGTTGTTCAGCACCCAATTTGAAATTATTTCAGGTACGGTGAGCTGGTATTTGCCCGCTGGTGTTCGCCTGGCGGCGTTTTTACTACTGCCAATTTACAGCTGGCCACTGCTACTCATCGCAGAAAAATTAACCCACTTCATTTTATTTCACCCCGGTGGCATTCTCGACAATACGGCCTTTTTAAGTGGAACCATAGGTTGGTATTTAGTCCATTTGGTGCTGTCACCCGCGGTAATTTGTACATGCGTTTATTTATTCAGACGTCGCTTTAGCGCACCTTATATAGACAATGTTTCCAGCACCCTTGCCACGTTGGCTTTTGGTATTCTTATAAGTGTTGCTCTTGGGGCGGTATTTTTGGGCAGAAGGGCTATTGAACTGCAAACAGGCATAGAGGTTTTTCTTTCTATTTTGTTTGATTTTTCATTAGGTGATTTTGTAGGAATTGTTGTTCTTTGTCCGTTTCTCTTCGCATTATATAAACGGCCATCTATCCCTAAGAGTCACTTAGCACTATACCTTACAACAATCGCTTGGCTGGTTTTGCTGATACTGAGCAGCTATGCCTTCTCCCAACAAATTAACATCAGCTATCAGGTTAAATATCTAGCGGTTTTCCCTGCGCTGTTTTTATCATATCGCTATGCCATAGTTGGCAGTGCGTTTTCGTGTTTACTCATAGGCATTACTGCGCTCGTGGTGGCAAGCCAGAGCGCACTTCCTCCCATTGAGCATCAGTTTTACATCTTAGCATCATGTACAAGTTGCCTCATTTTAGGTGCGTCAATTAACCAATCTACCTTGCTGAATATGGAGCTTGCGAAGAAAAACGAGGCTCTTGAACTATCGGTGCAAAGCGCTCAAGCACTGGCCAGTCAATTAGTGGTAGTGCAAGAAGATGAACGAAAGCGCTTATCGCGGGATTTACACGACGACTTTGGTCACCGCATAGTCGATTTGAAACTTCAACTGTCGTTAGATAGCAGAGAAAGCGACAACGACATGATGCTCAATAAGATAGATGCTCTATACCACGCAATGAAGAAAAGCTTAGGGGGATTGCGCCCGTCCGGTATTGATACACTTCCCATTGAAAGCGTGATTCAACGTTCAGAGATTATTACCACGCTCAAACGCGCAAACATAGACTATTCGTTTAACGTTAGCGGCACGCCAGTACCGTTCGATTCAGACCAGAAAATACACATCTATCGCATTGTGCAGGAAGCGGTGACAAACAGTATAAAATATGCCAATGCGACGTCGCTCAGCATTGATATCAACTATGCGCAACACAGTGCCGTGTTTACCGTTACTGACGACGGCGGCGGCATCCCTGAGCATATTGCCCAACTAGCAAACGCCGAACCCACACTCGGCCTGCTGTCGATGAGAGAACGCGCAAAGTTGATAAATGGCGAGTTTGATATTTCCCAGAACAAACCATCAGGCACCCGAGTTTGCCTGGCTTTGCCCTACAGAGCTTAAGTTACTCTACTGCGTTTTAGGTGCGTCGCTGCATCCTTTTTATGCTACATTGCTGTTGATTTAACTACTATTTTGATAACCGTATGCAAAAAAATTTCATTACTCGCCGAGCCCCCTTTTTTAGACAGTGCCTAAACATTGCTGTCCTAATTGCCGCTGTCACCACGTTAAATGGCTGTGTAAGTACTCAAAATGAAAGTCCTTACACTTACGCTCCGTCTGCATCACCCTATCAAGATGTGGTCAATGCACAGCAGCGAGCTGTGGAACAAAGCAAATTACTTTTGGTTGTACTGGGTGCTCAGTGGTGCCACGACAGTACTGGCTTAGCTGAGCGTTTTGCGACAAAGGAAATGGACCTTATTCTACGCGCTCATTATGAAACCGTATTTGTTGATGTGGGAACACTTGAAGACAGAAGAAATATAACCGAGCGATTTGACTACCCCATTTATTACGCCACACCAACGGTAATGGTGGTTGAACCTAAAACCAGCGCATTGTTAAACAGAACGTCAATGGATATATGGGGGCGCGCTGACAGCATTCCCTTATCGGAGTACATTCAGTATTTCTCTCGCTTTCCTGCAATGACAACTGCGCAAAAAGCCCCGTTTATTAACTGGGAAGCGACAGATGAAGAAGAAGCTTACAATAAAGAGCAAGCACTCAGATTACAAAGCGCTTATGACAAACTGGGTCCGCTACTTGCGCTAGATTTACAAGGTAATACCCCACAAGGGCTTAACGAGCTATGGAAAGAGACCAAAGGGTTTCGCACTGAACTGCAAAAAACGCTGATAAAGCGCGCCGAGCTTACGTTAGATTCTGAGAATGGCAACGGAGTTAACACCACGCCAGCATTGCGACATTACAATCCGTTTTCGTGGGAACATAATTAGGGCCTGTTGACCTTTGGTGTACGAATTTTGGTCTAAATGGAAGCCTTTTAATCGCGAAACAGTCCTGCAAGCCTAGCGGGCTAAGTTAAAGGACTGTGACAAAGAGTAAAAGGCTTCCATAACGACCCCTTCGGGCAGCGCCTTTGTGCCATCTATACTGCGTTGAATGTTCTCGATTTAGAACCACTAAACCGTCAAACATTCGCCTTGTCTAGATGGCACACAGACCGCTGCAAAAATGTACAACAAAGATCAATAGGCCCTAATACCAGTCCACATAATTCATTACCCACTCAGCGAGATTTAAAATGTTCGTAATCGCGGCGTGTTATCGCAAGTATAGTGGTTCTACATCAAGGTGACGCAACAAAGAATACGGACATTAAAAAGGGCCTTTCCAACGGCCCTTTTTTAATAAACTCGGTTTTATGAAGCGCAGTTCAGCTGTTTACGCTTTTGCCCTGTTTGATGCCGTATTATTAGTGGTGCTATTTGACGGATTACTTCTGCGCTTAGCTGGTCGTTTAGCGGCACTTCCTTCACTTCCTGAGCGTCTTCGACCTGCAGGCTTTCCACCGCTATTGTTGCGCGAATCCGGTTTACCTGCGCGCGGATTACCATTTCCGCTACGGTTGCCTTGACGTTGACCCGACTTTTTATTCTCGCCACTTCGTTTACCTTCGCTGCCGCTCTCACCATGTGGTGCTTTCGGCTTTTTCGGCTTCTTGGGCTTTTTAGGCTTAGAAAGCGTGGTAACAGGCACGGCTTGCTGAGGCTCGAAACCTTCCAACATTTCACGAGGAAGCAGCTTTTGAATCAACGTCTCAATATCTTTCAGGTTTTGTAGTTCTTCAGCACATACAAATGACCAAGCCTGTCCACTAGCGCCTGCGCGCCCTGTACGACCAATTCGGTGAACATAATCAGCTGCCGTATTGGGTAAGTCTAGGTTTACAACGATAGGCAATTCACTAATGTCGATGCCGCGTGCTGCGATATCGGTGGCTACTAGCACTTTAATTGCGCCATTTTTAAAGTCAGCAAGCGCTTTAGTTCTCGCTCCTTGGCTTTTATTACCGTGAATAGCGGCACTTGGAATTTTTGACCGAGTTAGCTTTTCTGCAATACGATTAGCACCGTGTTTCGTGCGGCTAAATACTAACACCTGCTCCCACTTCTGCTGTTTGATCAGACAAATAAGCGCGGTCGTCTTTTTAGATTTATCAATGGTCACTAAGTGCTGCTGAACCGCTTCTACCGTGGTATTCGCTGGCGCGGTTGAAATACTCACAGGGTTGCGCGTTATTGTTTTCGCCAGCGCAGTGATTTCATCAGAAAACGTGGCTGAAAACAGTAAGCTTTGACGCTCTTGTGGCAATAGCTTCAATACTCTCTTAATGTCGTGAATAAAGCCCATATCAAGCATTCTGTCGGCTTCATCCAATACCAACACTTCAAGCTGAGAAAACTTAACAGCGTTTTGCTGGTAGAGGTCAAGCAATCGTCCAGGCGTAGCAATTAACACATCCACACCTTTACGCAGCTTCATCATTTGAGGATTAATCCCTACACCACCAAATACCACGGCAGTTTTTAACGGCAAAAACTCGCTGAACGCTCTGATGCTCTCTTCTACCTGAGCAGCAAGTTCTCGTGTGGGTGTTAAGATAAGTGCCCGAACATTGTTGCCAGATACAGGTTGTCCTTCCATCAATCTCTGTAAAATAGGAAGTCCAAATCCTGCAGTTTTCCCTGTTCCCGTTTGCGCAGCTGCCAACACATCCTTTCCTTGCAATACTTCTGGTATTGCCTTTTCCTGGATTGGTGATGGTGTACTAAACCCTCGTTTTTCAATAGCTTTTAACAAGGGTTCAGCGAGCCCTAATTGGGTAAATGACATTAATAAACTCCTGTCATAGGTATTTATAAAATAATTGCATACCGCAAAGGTATAAGCGTTAGTGCTTTATTGCTAACCGTGGGGGTTATAGATTACTGGGAAAACCTAAAGAGATACGCCATTGCCAACTTGGCTTATTGGTGTTTGACATCAAGAAAAGAACGTAGGTGTTTACTCTTACAAATTGCGCGCGGAGTCTACCACTAAAAGCCGAAAGCCACCAGCGCATTTTTTGTTCAAAATCTAGTTAAGCTTGTCTGACGTTTCACTTAATAAGTTCCGATTTACATAGCTTAAGAGCATGGGAAGTTTTATCGGCTTTTCGCACTAAGGGAATGGTCTTAAACCGTACTGTCTTCCCTCATTTTTAGGAGAGATATTGTTATATTTATATTTTTATCAAAACGATAAATATCTATTTAATACGAATTTTGCGACCTAGAAACGTAAACTTTTCAAGTAACAGAGTTTAATTATATTTATCAATACCTTAAGACATTTAGCTTTTAAAAGTGTGCGTTAAAAAAACAAGTTAAACAGGACTCTTCTACGTAAAAACACCTCAAAACCTTTGAAATTAAAGTCAACTTGATAGCCAATTTCTGTTGGATAGATAAAAAAAGCTTTACCATATTTGTTATAACAGATAAAAAGCGCGCAGTTATTCCACGCTCAAATTACATCCACGCTGCTGCAGTGTGGCAAACAAGTGAAGTAGAAAACATGAATGTTGATAGTTTAACCCAGCACTTTGAGGAAAAGTTGGCTTTAGTCAAAGCATCGGTGATGTCTGATAGCTTTGTTATCCAGCTTACAACAATCGCAATTATTTATTGCGTTGCGTTTTTGCTTGCACGACAAGTAAAAAAGCCATTTAAGTTTACCCGAGAAAAGCCACAGCAAGGCGCACATACTATGCACGGCTTTTTATACAATCTGGGTGAGGCACTATTCCCGCTTATCACCATCAGTATGCTAAAGCTTACTACCGTGTTGGGGGCGCAATTTCAGTTTGATGCATGGCTATTGGAAATAGCCGTTGTTGTAGCACTAATGCTGTTTGTTAATTCCTTGATTACTGGTTTTGTCGAAAACAACACCATTGCAGCGTTTATGCGATGGGTGGGTTTACCTATCCTATTTTTACACTTAGTTGGCGTGCTTCCGCTGATAACTTCAGCATTGGAGTCAATGGCAATATCAGTCGGCAATGTTGAAATATCAGCGTATGGCGTAACAAGAGTGCTATTGTTTGGTGGCTTGCTGTTCTGGCTAGGCCGCAGCTCGAACGCCATTGGTCAAGATATTATTCGAAACCATAAGTCGCTCGACGTTTCTACCAAAGAAGTGTTCGCAAAGCTGTTTGAAGTTGCCCTGTTCTGTGTGGTGTTTCTTTTATTGCTTAACGTCATGGGAATTAATCTTACCGCATTGGCCGTGTTCGGAGGTGCAGTAGGTGTGGGTTTAGGCTTAGGTCTGCAGTCCATCGCATCAAACTTCATTTCGGGCATCATTATTCTGTTGGATAAATCGTTGACCGTAGGCGATTACGTTGAATTGGAAGACGGGCAGAAAGGTATCGTCAGAGAATTTAAAATGCGCTATGCCGTATTAGAGACATATGACGGTAAAGATGTACTGGTGCCTAACGAAAAGTTTATCAGCTCCTTGCTAATAAACTGGACACACAAAAACCAAAAACAACGTTACCGCATCGACTTTTCTGTCGCCTATAAAACTGATATCCGCGCGATGGTAGAGATTATTAAAGAGGCGGTATCGGAACATCCGCAGGTGATCAGTGGCGATGATGTTCCATTTGAAGAGCTGCCTGACTGTGAAATAGATAGCTTTGGCGACTCTGGCGTTAACATGTTCGTTGAGTTTTGGATGGAAGGTGTGGACGATGGTAAAAACCGCGTGGGTGGCGATTTGCTGCTTACTGTGTTTGAAACATTACGCGAGCACAACATTGAAATACCGTTCCCTCAACGCGAAGTAAGAGTTATCAACGAACAAGGCATTGGTATTCGAAATACCACACCGTAGCTAAACTCGCTCATGAAATGAGCGCTTTAGGTCATACCTTCGCGCTGGCTAAAACCTAGCGCGAAGTGTATCCCATTGCCACTCTTGGGCAGACAGACCTAACGTCTGGACAAACTTTGCATAGTCTTCTTTGCCCATCGCTGACGCTACGGTTTTTAATTGAGATTTGGCTTTTATTGCTTTTACCTGCAGTAACTCCAATCGCTTATCGGCACTTGAATCGAAGTTTTCACTGATGATTGCATTCGCTTTATTGGTCGCTTCCCACGCTGTAATAACATAGCCCACCAGCTTTATGTAAACACCTACCATACGCTTTCGTTCAAATATGTTCTCAAACAGTGAGCCAGATAACGACTTTTGGAAACTGGCCTCTGTTTCTAAGGCAACAAATTGCTCGGCGTTCTCTAGCTCATTCAACACATTGTGTAAAAGCTTAATGTGGGCGTGCGTATTAAATGCGTCGACGTGAAGTGCATTAATATCGTCGCTTAGCATTTCTAAATTGACCAACGTTCGTTGAAGACTAGCCATTGTGGTAATTGTCTATAGAAGCGAAAAATAAAGGTTCAGTGTATCGAATTCAAGATGGGTTTGCGATGGTCTCGCGGTCGTTTTAATCACATTAAGAGTTCACAACACAACTTATAGAAATCAATTAAAAAGGGCGCGGAAGCGCCCTTTTAGTTTTTATGTCTGTTGAGAATTAGTTGTTAAGCTAATTCGCGATAGTAGTTATATCGCATCTATTTACCCAAGCTGGCGTTTAGATCGTGACGTAAATCGAAACGGTCTAGCGTCATCACTTTGGTCCAAGCGTCGACGAAGTCTTTAACAAAACGGCTTTTCGCATTGTCGTAGGCATAAACTTCGGCCACTGCACGCAGCTCACTGTTTGATCCAAAGACCAGGTCTACAGGCGTACCTGTATACATAACTTCACCAGTAGTTCTGTTTACACCTTCATATACCGACGGGTTATCTGTTTTTCTCCACTTAACGCCCATATCAAGAAGCGTTACGAAGAAATCGTTGTTAAGCGTGCCTACTTTGTCAGTAAATACACCGTGGCTAGTGCCACCTGTGTTTGCTCCCAATGAACGCAAACCACCAAGCAAAACAGTCATTTCTGGTACCGTTAGATTAAGCTGATCGGCTTTGTCTACCAGCATGTCGGTTGGCGAACGATAGCTAGCTTCTGCGTTGTAATAGTTTCTAAACGCATCGGCTGTTGGCTCTAACAATGAAAACGAATTAACGTCTGTTTGCTCTTGCGTAGCATCAGTTCGACCCGGAACCACTGGCACAGTAACCTTGACGCCAGCATCTGCCGCTGCTTTTTCAATTGCTGCCGCGCCGCCAATCACAATGAGGTCAGCAAGAGATACTTTCTTCTTAGAAAACATGCGTGAATTGTAATCTTCTTGCATCTCTTTAAGCTTAGAAACAACGGCTTGAACGGTTTCAGGCTCGTTGGCTTCCCAATTCATTTGCGGTTCAAGGGCAATACGAGCACCGTTCGCTCCACCGCGTAAATCAGATGCTCGGAAGCTAGACGCTGCCGCCCATGCCGTTTTCACAAGTTGCTGAACGGTTAAGCCACTGTCTAAGATGTCAGCTTTAAGTTTCTTAACGTCTTTATCAGAGATCGCTTTATAGTCAGCTTTAGGCACTGGATCTTGCCAGATGAAGTTCTCTTCTGGGATATCGTTACCCAAGTAACGTGCCTTAGGACCCATATCACGGTGAGTTAGCTTGAACCACGCTTTAGCAAATGCCGTTTGATACTCTTTAGGATCCGCTAAGAAGCGCTCGGCAATTTTTCGATACTCTGGATCATACTTAAGCGCCAAGTCAGCTGTAGTCATCACAGGAGGATTTTTCTTACCTTCTACGTGCGCATCTGGTACTGATTTATGAAGCGATTCATCGGTAGGGATCCACTGGATAGCGCCAGCAGGACTGCGAGTTTGCTTCCACTCAAAGCCCAATAAGTTTTGAAGATATAGGCTCGTCCATTTAGTAGGTAGCTGTGTCCAAGCACCTTCCAAACCGCTCGTTACTGTGTCTTCTGCATTGCCTTTACCGCAATTATTCTTCCAACCTAGTCCCTGCTCTTCTAGGCCTGCACCACCTGGCTCAGCTTCTAAACAATCAGCAGGCTTGTGTGCGCCGTGCATTTTTCCAAATGTATGACCACCCGCTATTAGCGCAACGGTCTCTTCATCATTCATCGCCATACGGCCGAATGCAGTGCGAATATTTTTAGCAGATCCCATCGGATCAGGCACACCTTTAGGGCCTTCAGGGTTAACATAGATCAAGCCCATGTGCGTTGCCCCCAACGGACGCTGAAGCTTACCGTCGCGCTCTTCACGATCGCTCGCAAGCATTTCCACTTCTGGGCCCCAATAAACCATGTCAGGTTCCCAGTCGTCGGTACGACCACCCGCAAATCCATAGGTGTCAAAGCCCATGTTTTCCATGCCTACGGTACCCGCAAGGATCATTAAGTCGCCCCAAGATAAACTTTCACCGTACTTTTGCTTAATAGGCCAAAGCAAGCGACGCGCTTTATCAAGGTTTCCGTTGTCTGGCCAGCTGTTCAGCGGATCAAAACGCATTTGACCACCGTCACCACCGCCACGACCATCTAGCGTACGATAGGTACCTGCACTGTGCCATGAAAGTCGAATGAAGAAAGGACCATAATTTCCGAAGTCGGCCGGCCACCAATCTTGAGAAGTAGTGAGTAGCTCATTAACATCTTTTTTTACTTGGTCGAGATCTAGCTTAGCGAATGCCTTTGCATAACTGAAATCATCACCTAGTGGGTTTGAGCGATTATCGTGATCTCTTAACGGAGAGAGATCGAGCTGATCAGGCCACCAAAATTGATTATTTTTCGCTTGAAAAGCTTTAGCAGTGCCCGTGCCTTTAGCACCCGCAGGCTTACTAATTTGATCGTTGGCAATAGCCCCTGTTGCACCAAGCGATAAGGCAACAAGTACTGATACTGTGGTTTTTTTAAACCTGTTTATAGTCATGGTCTTTTCCCGTCTGAGTTTGTTGTAGTTACCAAAGGTGAGTGCGAATCACACCACTAATTTGTTAACATTTTGTTTACCTCATAAGCAGTTAAAAGATAGACAGGCTTAAAGAATATTTACAGTTGATAAAATGAATTCAACTGATTAGAAAATCCAATCAATGAAAAGTTGATTAATTTCAATACATTAAAAACCCAGTTCACTTTATGACGTAATCGACTGTCGCTCAGTAGAACCATGTAATGTGGAAAATGAGCTAGATCTGTGAATCTCTTTCAGAGATTGGGAAATTTTTTCGCTTTTTGAAGAGTGAAACTTTTCCATACTTTCTATAAGCGGCTAAATAACCAACTAAAAAGTGCCGGTTTATGTAAAGTTTTCATCTAATTGAAATACATTCTGCAATTTCTACCATGGCACAGCAATTGATACAGAGATGATGCAATTAAAGACGCATTAACTTCAGATAAGAAGTCGATGGAATGTTAAAGAAGTAATGAGGATGAACTTATGAAAAACACACTTAAGACACTTACCGGACTTGCAGCTGTTGCCTCTATCAGTGCTATGGCTTCATTCGGTGCGCATGCTCAATCAAATCAAATTGAAGCAAAAGACAGTGGTTTTTATGTAGGTGGTAATTACGGTTACCTACGCGTTGAAGGTGAAGATGACTTTGACGATGACAAAGATGTTTGGCAAGGCCTTGTTGGATATAAATTTAATGAGTGGATTGCAATTGAAGGTGGTTACATCGATTTTGGTGATTACGGTAACGACCTTGCAGGCGCTGAAACAGACGGCTACACAGCGGCGATCAAGGGTATTCTTCCATTAACAGAGCGTTTTTCTCTCTACGCGAAAGCAGGTCAACTTTGGTCAGAAACCGAGTATAACTTTGCTGGCGTTTCACGTGATAACGATGACGAAAGCTTGTTTGTAGGCGCAGGTCTAAGCTACGCGATTACTAGTAACTTTTTAGTAAACGCCGAGTACACTGTTTATGATACAGAGCTTGATGCAGACGAAGCGTTTGATGACATCGACGACACCGATTTTGAAACCGATCTTAAGCAAGCCAGTATTGGTGTTGAGTATCGTTTCTAAGACATTGGTTGTCTCACGTTTAACAACGTGACTTAATGAGAATGCTAAAGCCTTGGCAACACAGCCAAGGCTTTTTTTTGCTACCCATCTATTTTCTGGATGAGCTGCGCCAGTTCCTCAATTTTTGACACTGTCGTTTTAACTAAGTTGTCAATTTCATTGGATGAGGACTGGGAGTTACCTGCTAACGTTCGTACTTCATCAGCCACAACCGCAAACCCTCTTCCCATTTCACCTGCTCGTGCCGCTTCTATCGCTTAATAGTCTTCGGATTAAACTTGATTTATCTAGCGCCTGTTTTTTAACTGTGAATATTAAACTCGTTTCACAGTGAAAATATTACACATTGTGAACTGATACATCTTACACACGAGCTCAAAAACTCTAATTATCGATAAAAATCATTTACTTATATTTATCGTTCTTACGTTTTATAGAGGTACAAATTCTGCAACAGAATACAAATAGTGAAAAATGAATAAATAGGAAACGTCACATGCAATCAGGAAAGAGTGTATTTCAACCCGGTCAAAACTGTTGGGTAGAGAGCAAGGCTCGCTTTTCTACACCTTTGATAGATTGCGGAAACTATTATAAAGCCTTGCACAGCTCTATCGTTAAAGCTAAGCACAGTATCTTCATTGTTGGATGGGATATAGATAGCCGCATTCGCTTGCTGCGAGGCGACGACGAAGCGAACAGTGAAGCGCCGAGCGTAATAAGTGATTTACTTAAGTGGAAAGCTGAGCAAAATCCTGACATTAAAATTTACCTGCTACGTTGGGACTCATCGCTAGCCTTTTTCGCGCAGCGCGAAATGTGGGCAAAGGAAGTGTGGGAAGAAAAAACTCCAGACAATGTGCAAACCGAGCTCGATGACACGATTCCGATGGGCGGAAGTCAGCACCAAAAAATTGTGGTTATCGATGATGAACTTGTATTCTCAGGTGGAATGGATGTATCTACCAACCGCTGGGATACCCGTGACCACCCCGTAGTTTCAGAAGAGCGTGATGGACCTGATGGGGAGTATGGTCCTCTTCATGATGTGCAAATGGTATCAAGTGGACCTGTAGTAGCCGACTTTTCAAAATTAGTTCGATGGAGGTGGCAGCGTGTTGCTGACTCTTCACCTATTGATATCCGCGAGGACGCGCGCATTGATGAAAATGCCCCGTTGCCTGATGCTTGGCCACAAGATTATCCTCCCCTTTTTGAAGACGTAGAGTGTGCACTTGCCAGAACAATTCCATTTATGGATGAGGTCGAGCCTGCTCAAGAGGTACGTCATATGCTGCTTGATCTTATCGGTGAAGCAGAGTCTGTAATCTACATTGAGAATCAATTTACAACGCGTCAGGAGATCGCTGAAGCGCTGAATAAGCAGCTCAAACTGAAACCTAATCTTTCGGTCATTATCGTAAGTTCCTACGAGCCAAAAGGTAAGTTTGAGTGCGAAGCATTTTGGGCAAGCCGCATAGAATTCAAGGAAATTTTAGAAAAAGGGATTGACCCTAAGCGCGTAAAACTGACTTATTCTTCAATTGAAGACATGCAAGGCCGCAAGGCATACAAGCGCATCCACTCCAAAGTGATGACCATTGATAACAAATACCTTGTTATCGGGTCATCAAACTTGAGTAATCGCTCAATGACGCTAGACACCGAAATCGACACGGTGCTGTTTGGTAACACCAAAGACAATCAGGCGTGTATTGAGCAAGTGAGAAACGACTTACTCGCAGAGCACACGGGGCGTGATATTGATGCAATGCCGGCGTTATTCAACAATGAATATCCGGTTGAAGCATTAATGCAGGATCAGATAGCACACGGCTACGTACTTACCGAAGTTCGCGATGAGGTGTTTACCGAACAATCCGTTAAGAATGTGTTCAGAGCGTTATCTGACCCTGAAGAACCCCTTATTTCGGTGCCAACCTTTGATGGAGCTGCTATGCCTGCACGTAACCCAAGACGTCGCAGTATTATGATTTTGATTGGTCTTGCCATCATTGCTGTTCTTGGCGGGCTTATGTTTTGGGCTAGCCAGTCAATACCTTGGTTAAGTTCTGACAGCATTAACGCCTTTCTAGAGAAAAGTCGTGGAACCTACTTTGCTCTGCCTACCGTGTTGCTGGTCTATGTGGTCGGCGGCGTTTTATTCTTCCCGGTCACTGTACTGTCACTTGCTGTGGCTGCTATTTTTGGCCCTATATGGGGGCCCATCTACGGCATCATGGGAGCACTAATGAGCTCTGCAATCATGTTTGGAATAGGCAAGCTATCAGGCAACGCGGGGCTTAGAAAAATTGGAGGTCCAAAGGTAGCTGCCGTTGACGAAAAACTAAAGCGTAGCGGTATCGTTGGCGTCGCGGCCATTCGAATGTTGCCTGTAGCGCCCTTTAGTCTGGTGAATTTGGTAGCGGGCATCTCATCTATTGGCATTTTCCAGTTTTTAGTGGGGACATTTTTAGGCATGTTCCCGCCCATGATTGCGAAAGGGCTTGTGGGTGATTCGATAGCACAAATTTGGCAGAACCCTTCTGTGGAAACCATTAGCTATTTAGTTGGCGGTATCGTTTTATGGGGCCTTATGATTTGGGGCTCGCAAAAATTTGCCCGCTACTACCAAGCTCGAAAGGAGTCGGGGAATCAAGATACTGCCAGTGATAATAGTGACAAAGATGAGGTAGAGAAATGTGCCGCATAGTGACCTACAACATTCACAGCGGAATAGGCAGAGACAAAAAGCACGATTACAAACGCATAGGGCAATTCTTGGCAAACAGTGGCGCCGACGTGGTGCTGCTGCAAGAAATGGATACTCGTCCCTCTGAGCGAAGTACAGCACAGGACGTTAAAGATATCTGCGCTGAAAACACGTTTAAGCTCATTCCATCACCAGCCATTAGGGAATCTGATGGCTGGTACGGCAACGCCATTCTAACTCGCTTTGACGTATTAGCGCACGATACACTGGATGTCAGCCAAAACGGGCGACAGCCTAGAAATGTTCAGATTGTAGAGCTCAAGACAGAAAAGACCCCCCTTACGGTGGTGAATACCCATAAGGGGCTTAAGAAGCTAGAACGTCGCTCACAGTTTTCTTTGCTTCATGAGCACCTTTCTTCAAGAATGAAAGAGAAGCAAATCCCTCTAGTTCTAGCCGGTGATTTCAATGAGTGGCAGTTTTTCTCAAAAGCGTTTAAAGCACTTAACGATTTACTATTACAGCAAAAAGTGGGGGCAACATTTCCAAGCCACTTTCCTGTATTTGCACTTGATAGAGTATGGGTGTCTGACGACATCAAGGTAAAAGCGTGCAGAAAATTAAAAAATGCGAAAACTCGAATCTTGTCAGATCATTTACCTGTGCTTGTTGATATTGAACTGCCCCAGAACGACTAACCCAGTGATCTTTTGCACTTAACGGGTTGCGTTATTCTCGTCGTACGCGAGATTTAGCATTATCTTGTGTTGGCACAGTGCTATGCAGGTTGCGCTATGAACGATGAAGCGGCAAATTCTAACGTACCGCACCAGTGTTTCAGTGCGTTTTCTTGAGCCACTACTTTTCTTAGAATATCAATGATCGGACTGCTATCTAGCAGCGTCTTGGCACTCTTGTTTGTCGCAGCGAGTACAGTACGCTGCATTTCTGGCTGTGTTATTTTCAGTGATGAAACTAGGCCAGACTCCTTTAAATGAAAAATAGCTGATGTAGGAAGGATCATCACGCCTTCTCCCTGCATAACTTGCCTAAGGCCAGTCATGAGTTGTCCAGAATAGGCCAAATCGTGCTGCAAACTAACGCCCGTTGCTTTTTCATAGTCAGCAATTAGTTGACCCAATGCATCTTTGTTACCCGGTGATAGCAAAGGTAATTCACTGATTTCCCAAAAACGGATCGTCGTTCTATCTCGAAGCTTGGCGTATTGTTCACACGATGAGGAAGCAGAAAAAACCAAATGAAGATCTTCTTGAATTAGCGGTGTGACTCGCATGAATTTAGGGTCGACAGCTTGCTGATAAGTAAGCGCAACATCCACCTGCTTTGACTCAAGCCAATCATTAATGGTGTAAGACGGTCCAGTGCTGATTTCGACTTTGAGCCCTTTATGGTTCGCCGTTATCTCCGTGAGCAGCGGTAAAGAAAGCACATTGCCGATTGATGGTAGCATGCCTATTTTTACTACCTTCTTTTGTCCAGTTTGAAAGGCTTCCAATGCGGCCTTAACGTTGTCTATTTCGGTTAGCAGCTTTAATGCATGTTTATAAAAAACATCGCCCGCCGATGTTAGGTTTACTCCCGAAAAACTTCTTTCAAGCAGCGTCGCTTTCATCTCTCTCTCTAAACTTGCCAACTGCTGACTAATGGCGGGTTGAGCGATATCCAATGCTCTCGCCGCCGCAGCAATACTACCCTTACGCACAGTCATAACAAAATAATGCAGCTGTTTTGAATGCACTTGCCCTCCTTACAAAGGTGGTGAGTTCTAGAACGGGAACGGTTTAATGAAGATGGCAGCAACGAATATGCCATTCCATTAAGTTATATGAAGCAAAATTGTAAAAATGGGCTAAAAGCAGTGGGGCATGAAAATCTTGTCTTCCCCCATACTTAAGTCTAATAGCATTAAATTAGCGCCCTGTGAGACAGCTCAATATTTTTCTTATACCCCTGAATAATCTTCTTTCTTCCTGCAAAGCCAAAGAGTTTTTAGCCTTGTTCTTGTACACGAGTGGCTAGACAACAATAACAAGATGCTTCTCGCATCAAAGTAGTGCTCGTGCGTGCCTAAAAAGAGTGCAGATTTTAATAATCCACACCCACAAAACTAAGTAGCAATAAGCACGATTGGGAACACAAATGAAACAGAAAAAGCTCCACACTGCAGTACGTTACGCACTTACCGGATTAACACTTTTCACTACTTCATTGCTTGTACAGGCGCAAGAAGTGACTGAAGAAACCACAGAAGCCAAAGACCTAGAACGCATTGCCGTTGTTGGTGCCCGCGGTGCACCGCGTTCAGTAACCAGCTCTCCTGTACCGGTCGATGTACTCACCGCCGAAGACGTTGAAGCCGTTGCGTTTACCGATATGAACAATGTCCTTATGACACTCGTTCCCTCTTATTCCGTAGGCCGTCAACCCATTTCCGACGGCGGAACATTTATCCGTCCAGCAACGCTTAGAGGTATGCCCACCGACAAAACGCTTGTTTTGGTTAACTCTAAACGTCGTCACAGGGCCGCACTTGTTTCAATTGGCGGTTCTGGCACACAGGGGCCAGACATCGCAACTATTCCCACCGCAGCAATTCAAAGTGTTGAAGTGTTGCGCGACGGTGCAGCTGCGCAATATGGCTCAGATGCCATTGCAGGTGTTATCAACTTTCAATTAAAAAATAACACCGAAGGCGGCTCGTTCACTGCCGACTACGGCAGCTACTACGAAGGAGATGGCGATCAAATTACCGTTACTGGGAATAAAGGTTTCGCGTTAGGCGACGATGGCTTTTTCAGTATTTCAGCCGAATACTCTGACAGCGAAGCCACCTTTCGTGGTGAGCAATATTGTGAGCCATGGTTTTGTGTGGATGACCAGTCAGATCAATACATCGCTGATGCTACGGCCATGGCCAACAGCGTTCATGGTTCAGACGTAGTCCAACCATGGGGGCAACCAAATACAAGTGGGACGCGTGTTTTCTTTAACGCAGGTTACGCACTATCCAGTGAACTTGAACTCTACGCATTCGGTAACTATTCAGAAAGTGAAGGTGACGGTTCATTTTATTATCGCTATCCAGGCAATGGCACCATTGAAGACATTCGACTTGAGGACGGTTCAATCTGGAACCCGCTAGAGTTCTTCCCCGGTGGCTTCACGCCTCGTTTCTTCGGTGATGTGACTGACTACTCATTTGTTGGTGGTGTTAAGGGCATGTCGGGCGACCTTACTTATGATATCAGTGGTCGTTACGGCAATAATGAAATCTCTTACACACTAGCCAATACCATTAACCCGTCACTGGGTAACGAGTCACCTACTTCATTTAAGCCGGGTGACTTAACCAACGAAGAAACACAGATTCAAGCTGACTTCACCTATGACTTGAATCAGTATGTTCTTGCCTTCGGTGCAAGTTACTTAGACGAGTCATACGAAATCTCTGAAGGCGAGCTAAGTTCCTATTTTGCAGGCTCTTACGCCACATCCGACCCTTGGGAGTTTTGTAACGACGACTACACCACTACGGCACTGGGCGCTGCTGTCATTGCAAACAGTTCAACTCTGAATTGTGCCAACTACACCAGTGCTGACAGTAACGACGATGGGGTTGAAGATGATGGATTCGCTGGAGTAGACGCCGTTTATACCGTTGTAGGCGTTGGCTCCAACGGCTTCCCTGGCTATTCACCAGACTATTCGGGCTCATACGAGCGTGACTCATATGCGGTATACACGGATATCTCTGGTGACATTACAGACGAGCTGTTTGCTCAGGCTGCGCTGCGTTATGAAGACTATTCTGATTTTGGCTCAGAGGTTGTGTACAAAGTTGCAGGGTTCTATCAGTTTAGTGACGAAGTAGGCTTTAGGTCGTCTTTTGGCACTGGCTTTAGAGCCCCTACTCCAGGTCAGCAAGGCACGACCAACGTATCTACACGTTTGCCCGATGGCTTCCCAGTAGCAACAGGTTTGTTCCCAGCCGGCGGCGAAGTAGCGCAGGCGCTTGGTGCCAACGAGCTTTCACCCGAAAAATCGACCAACTTTACGCTGGGCATGACTGCGAACTATGGCGACTTAACGCTCACTGTTGATTACTACAACATCAAGCTTGAAGACCGCCTTTACTCTGTGTCTACCCGAGATGTTTCCACCACTGTCGTTACCGACCCTCAAGCAGACGGTTATGACGCATACCAAAACTATCTAGCCCTAGCAGGTGCCAATGTTTCTGGCGCCGAGTCCATTGGTGGTGTGTTCTTCTTCCAAAATGCTTTCGATACCGTAACCGAGGGCCTGGACGTTGTTGCTACTTACAAGATGGAATCGAAGTATGGCGCAACCGTGCTAACCGGCTCTGTGAATTACAACAAAACAGAGTTCGATTCTGATCCGAGTGAATACTTGAACGCTGAGGATCAGTTCGACTTTGAAAATGGCCGCCCCGAAATGCGTGGTGTTTTCTCAGTTACCCACAGTTACGACGTGTGGTCTGCCGTTGCACGTCTTAGCTATTTTGGCGAATACGAAAATGCGGGAAGCGATGACGGGGTAAACGCCACGAATATTCAAACCTTCGGTGACGAATATATGTTCGATATAGAGGGCTCCTACCTTATTAACGAGAACCTCACCCTGTCAGTGGGGGTAAGAAATCTCTTCGACAATTACCCAGATGTAAGTACTAACGGCGACGCCTGTTGCGGTGAAGTCTATGACTCTGCCTCGGTGGTTGATTGGCAGGGAGGATATTACTACACCCGACTGGCAGCCCGTTTTTAACTGGCTCCTTGCAAACACCGACATAAGTCGGTGTTTGTGTATGTAGTTAACGGTATATAAGAAAAACTTAAAAGGTCATTCATGTTTAAAGCTGTTTCATGCGGAGTAAAAAGCAAATGGAAATAGAGCTACTGTGGTTTGTAGTTACTTTATGTATAACGGGTGCCATTGCAGGTATCACGGCAGGTCTGTTTGGTAATGGCGGGGGATTTGTTGTCGTGCCAGCTCTTCTCGCTGTTTTTCCGTTTTTTACTCCTCCATCAGAAGCCCTCGTTAAGGTAGCCATCGGAACATCATTGGCATCCATTGTGGTATCAAGCGCTCGGTCAGTGATGGCGCATCGCGCTAAAGGTGCGGTGGATTTTGACATTCTTCGCTCGTGGAGTATTTGGCTTATTCTTGGCGTTGGTGGCGGGCTGCTCATCGCAAACAACTCCAGCGCCAATGGTTTAACGGTCGTGTTCGCTGCTGGTGTTCTACTTTACTCCGTATACTTCCTTTTCCCTGAGTTCGTTGTAAGACCCGGGCTTGTTTTCGATATGCCTAAAGGCATAGGCAAAGCGGTTTTGGCGTTTGTTCTGGGTGGTTTCTCTGCTCTGCTTGGCATAGGTGGTGGCACGCCAACCGTAATCACGATGGTGATGTGCCAGCGCACCATTCAACAGGCTGTCGCGACCGCCGCAGGCGTCGGCTTTCTTATCGGGCTTCCAGGTGCCATTGGCTTTTTGTTTATGAAGCACCCTGAAACCGCCTCGTTGCCGATAGGCACTATTGGCTACATCAATATACCTGCGCTTATTGCTATCAGTATTGGGGCAATCTTTACCGCTCCAATCGGAGCCAAAATGGCGCACAACTTCAGTGAAAAGAAGCTAAAGCGCTTATTTGGCATCTATCTCGTCATTGTTTCTAGCGCAATGTTCTATAAAGCCATTTAAAAGAAGAAGGAGACAACCCGTGAGTTATAACCGTTCAAGACGCTTGTTTATTGGTGGCACAGTTGCAGCGTCAGCAATAGGTGCGAGTGGCATAAGTCACCTTGTGAGCGCCCAATCTGTTAGCGCAAGCGCTTCCCCATCGTCTGTTATGTATGGACCAAAGCCTGGGGTTGCAAAGCTCAATGCCAATGAAAACCCGTTTGGGCCGAGCCCGAAAGCGCTAGACGCTATCGCAAAAGCATCGGCGGAAGGTGGAGCCTACTATGCTTATCCCGCCGCTATGACACTATTGGATATGATTGCCGAGCGCTATGGCATTACTCGAAAGCACATTTCTTTAAGCGCCGGTTCAAGCCCTATTCTTTCCTACGCCGCCCTTGCGGCCAGCAAGAACGGAAAAATTCTGGGCCCGGACCTTTTTTGGGACACCACGTCTAAAGCACCTGAAAAACAAGGTGCGCCAGAAATAGTGAGAGTTGCTAATACGGCAGAGCTTGATATTGACCTTGATGCCATGTACGCCGCAATAGACGACTCTATTGGTATGGTGCACATTTGTAACCCGAACAATCCAACGGGAAAAGTGCTCGATCCGAATAAGCTTCGCGAATTCTGCATAAAAGCATCTAAAAAAACACTGGTGTTGGTCGACGAGGCATATAACGAGCTTATCGATGAGCCTCCTAAGCATTCAATGATTCCGCTCGTTAAAGCTGGTCATAATGTCATTGTAGCGAGAACCTTCTCAAAGATTTATGGCTTAGCAGGTATGCGCGTGGGCTATTTAATCGCATCAGAGGAAAACACTGAGTGGATCAATCGCTATGGCATGGGCGGCTATACATTGAATCAAGCAGGCCTTGCCGCGGCTATCGCCAGCTACAATGACGATGCCTTTTTAACTTTCTCTAAAGAGAAAATTTATGAAGGTAAATCTATGGTTATGGACGCAGTAAAAGCAAATGGATTGACAGCGCTACCTTCTAGTACTAACTTTATTTTTGTTAATTTAGGTGACGGCAACGCAGAGTACTTCCGCCAAGCCATGGCTGAACAGGACGTGCTGATTAGAGGAATCTACCGTACGTACGACAACTGGTCTCGCGTAAGTACGGGAAAAATTGGCGATGTAAAACGCTATGTTGATGCCATGCCCAGTGCACTTGAAAAAATGTACACTATGCAAAATACTTAGCTGCAAGGGTGTGCATTGTCGGCCAATGCACACTTCGCTATTTATAGACTTAAATTTTCTGCTACTTCCTCGTTTACTCTCCTAGTCATTTTCAACTAAAAGTCTAATACGCATAAAAGTCACTTCTGTCATATACTCATTTCAAAGCGCCACTGCTCAAAGAATACGCTGATTGGAAAATTTTTACGGTATTGTTGCAGTAACGCTAAAGTTGCACATACTTTACTAAAAAGGCATCGCATTAAATGCCGCTCTAGGAGGCTGTAAATGTCAATTTCTGTATTAGTAGCTGATGATTCTAAGTTGTCGAGGCGTAGTGTGATTCGCTCACTTCCGCAAGATTTAGAGTATGACATCACCGAAGCAACAAACGGGCAAGAAGCCATAAATGCGCTGTCAGAAAGTGAATTTGCATTGGTACTTTTAGACCTAACCATGCCAGAAGTTGACGGCGTTGGTGTGTTGGAATTCTTGCACCAAAGGCCCGACGCCCCAAATGTAATTGTGATTAGCGCTGACTTTCAGCCAGAAAAACAGAAAATTGTCATGTCTCTGGGGGCAAAGCGCTTTTTACGCAAACCGCTTGATAAAGAAGAATTAGCAATGTCGTTGTTTGAGTTGGGGTATCTATGAGCATTGTACTACCACTAGACGAAGAGCAAAGAGATGCCCTTCAAGAACTCCTAAATATTTCCATGGGGCAAGCGGCTAACTCTCTTGCGCAGTTAATTGAAACCAAAATTGATATTTCTATCCCAAAAATCTCAGCGGTTACTCCCACCCAGCTTTACAGTCTTTTATTTGAAACCGAAGACGCTTTCTATACCCGTCAGTCTTTTTTAGGCGACGTACACGGCGAAGTGATGTCTGTGCTATCTCAAGCTGGATTGAGTGAGGTCGCAACGTTAATGGATTACGATGAACCATTAAGCAAAGAAGACATTCAAGAGATTATCTTGGAGCTTTGTAACATTTTGGCAGGTGCGTGTTTGGCTGGTCTTTCCGACCAGTTGGAGCTTACCACTAACTTGAACATGCCCACGTTATTCTTGCCCGATAAAGCGAACTTCGATGAGTTGCAATGGCAGCACAGCTTAGTGATGGAAGTGCAGTTTATTATCGCGATCTCGTCGTTTAGCATGCGCGTTGTTTTCTGCTTAGACGATGAGTCTCTTGCACGCATGAAAGACACATTGGATGAGTTACTCGCATAATGTTTGAACAACTGGTAGGTAAATTACCTGTCGGAATTGGTATAGTCGATGAGAGCTTTAAGGTTGTTTATCTAAACGACTTCTTTTTAGATCGACTTCCTCACAATATGCGCGACTGCTATAAAGAAACGCCAGTTGTTGAGTTATTTCAAGGACAAGGTAAGTTTCTAAAACGCAGACTAAAGTCAGTTTTTGTACTGCAGCATCCTAGCTTTAGCTATTGGGAACAACGCCCCCACATCTTTCCGTTTAAGAGCTCTCGTCCTATAACGGGTGAAGAAACACAGATGTATCAAAACATGGAAATCTTGCCCATTAAAGACAAAAACACAGGGCAAAAATTGGCGTGTATTTTTCTCCAAGATGTGACCGCCCAAGCTAGCTATTTTAGAGCCCAGCAAAAGCTTTCAGAAGCGCTGAAAAAAGAACACGAAGCGCAAAAAAAGTTAATTCGCAAACTCGATACCGCACAAAGTCAGCTTATTCAAGCAGAGAAAATGGCTTCTACTGGTCAGCTAGCGGCGGGGATAGCCCACGAAATTAATAACCCTATTGGTTTTGTGAGCGCTAACCTCAATACACTTGAGCAATACGCAACTCACCTTATTGCGATTTGTGATGGCGTTCAGGGGCAACTCGAACACTTCACCGACGAACTTAAAGAGCAGATTGACGCACTATTTGAGTCTAATCACTACGACTTGTTAAAGGACGATATTACTGAGCTAATTGCCGAGTCTACAGACGGTCTTACCCGCGTAAAAGACATCGTCGAAAACCTTAAGAACTTTTCGCTGGAGACTACTGAAGGCGTGCAGATAGTAGATATCTGCGCCGTGTGTCACCAGCTGATCACGCTTATTTCCGCCCAGTACAGTACGCCCCAATATAAATTTGAATGTGAATTAGAGAAAGTGGAGGTAATGGGAAACCCTGGGCCGCTGAAACAGGCGCTAATGAACGTTATGATAAATGCTGCGCAGGCCATAGAAGATAGGGGCTTCATTAAACTCACTGTGCTCGATTCACCTACGTTGGTGACCATCAAAATACTGGACTCAGGTTGCGGTATTCCTACAAAACATCTAAAGCGAGTCTTTGAACCCTTCTTTACTACAAAGCCCGAAGGGCAAGGCCAAGGGCTGGGCCTTTCTGTGGCTTACACCGCCATTGAACAACATCAAGGTAAAATATCTATTAGCAGCAAAGAGGCAAAAGGAACCGTGGTAGAGATCACCATTCCGAAACAGCCTGCAGCACAGCCCCCGTCCAGTGAAGATAATGAAGAGAATAAAGAAAACGAAGCGGAAAATTCTCAAACGGCCTAGAACACAGATAGCCCAGTACAGAGTAAGACGTTGTTAATCCTCACTCTGTTTGTATGTCCTCTGACTGAACTAACAAGCAAGCTTTTTTACTTCACAGGCTTTAAATGTATACACACCCTTGCTGTTTAACGTCCGCGAAATGACTCCTTCATTAAGCAAGTAATTAAGGTGAGACAAACACTCTGCTACTGCAAACACCATGTTGCGACTAGAGAGCTTGCGCTTAAACATAACCGGTAATAGCTCTACGACCGTTTGAGGTTGCTCGCAAGCATTTAACAGTGCTTTTAGGTGCTCGTGATGATGAGCAATAAGCGAATCTACTCGCTCATGCAGGCCGATAAAGGGTAGCTTGTGAGCAGGTAATACTGTCGCATCTTTGGGCAAATTCTTGAATTGCGGCAGCGTGGTAAGGTAGTCATCTAAGGTGTTGGCGTCAGGCTCAGTTGAGTAGGCGCCAATGTTTGGCGTGATAATCGGCAAAATATGATCGCCTGATATGAGAATATTTTTTTGCTTATTGTAAAGGCACGCATGCTCAGGAGAGTGGCCGCGGCCAATGATGATCTGCCATTCGTTACCGCCAAGCGACAGCGTCATACCATGTTTTAGACGGGTGTAGCTAATGGGTAGTGGTGAAACAACGCTGCTGTAGCCATTGCCTTCACCAGAAGTAAGCTTTGCGATCATGGATTCGTCTAAACCTGCTCGCTGGTAATATTGCGCATCCCGCTCATTCGTTGCGCCATTTCTTCCTGCCGCAAACGCTCTGGCAGTAAAGTACTCAGTTTGAGACATATAAAAGGGGACGTTATACGTGTCGGCTATCCACCCAGCTAACCCCACATGATCAGGATGTAAGTGCGTAACGATGACACCAATGATTGGCCCGTCTAATTGCTTGAATATACGCTCCCACAGCGCTTTGGTGGTGGACGTTCCTATGCCAGTATCAATGACCACCCAACCGCCTTCACCGCGGATCAGATACAAATTTATGTGGTCAAGTTCAAATGGAAGCGGCATTGTTAGCCAAAGAACACCATCGGCCACTTCTATTAGCTCGCCCGGCTCTACCTGTTTATCGAATAGATATTCCATATCGCCCTCACCTTTTCTATCGTGCATGGTCTAACGTGCACAAAGACTATACGTTTTCGTTTTAACTCGCGCTGCTTACAAAAACAAACATATCTGTCGAATAGAGATCTATAGGAGTAGGTGATAACAAACGTTATACTAAGCATACTGCCGTTTCTCGTGCACAGTGGTAGCGCATTTTTATTGCACCTTTACGCCAGTTATTGAACAGATAATGGTAATGCGAGTTTATAAAACGTACACGCCCATGAGGCTATTTAAAGAAATTAACGTCAACAAAGCCGGTTAGTAAATCAGATTCATGTCAGCCTCAACAATACAACAAGGGTTCATACTCAATAAAAGTACGTTTACCCGGCGAGGCAAAGTGTATGTTGAGCTATGGGTTAAAACGCCCAGTAGTACAGCTAGGTTAATTTCTTCCCCCCAATACCCCACTTGCTTTGTATCTGTTGATCACGCCAATGATTTACGCAATATCGCCGAGCGTATTTCAGCAAAGATCAGTGTTTCAGATGACGGGTTTCACACGCTGGAACAAGTTCCTGTTGCGACGGTAAAAACCGCAACCGAATCACATATGCATCAGCTTCGCCAGCATGCGCAGGAAAGCAGTATTATATTGTACGAAGCGGATATTCGCGTTGCCGATCGCTACTTAATGGAGCGCTTTGTGTATGGTGCGGTGGAATTTCTGGCTCCGCAAGATTTCGGCGATACACCTCAGATCGTTATAGAAAATGCGCAAATCAGACCCTGTCAATTCAGAACCACATTTACATCGCTAAGCATAGACATCGAATGCAATGAGCATGAAGAACTCTTTAGCATTGCGTTAGCCGGTGAGGGACTCAACGTTGTGCTGCTTCTATGCCCGCCACGTTTTGTTGGGCAAACATTGCAAGGACAAGAAGACAGCGCGTACGAGCTCATTACCGTTGAATCAGAAAAAGTACTGCTTGAAGCATTTTTTTCTTATCTTACATCCTACGACCCAGATATCATTTTAGGCTGGAACGTTAAACAGTTCGATATGGCGGTACTTGAACGCCGCGCTAGGGCTAACTCGCTAAAGTATGCTATCGGCCGCCATGGCAGAGAGGCTTCTGTAAGACAGTGGGAAGATCAAACCCTCGTTGATGTGCCAGGACGATGCGTTATTGATGGTATCGAAGCACTAAAAACAATGACTTATCAATTCGAGTCGTTCTCGCTCGATCACGTATCTGAAGAACTGCTTGGCGAAAATAAGCTTATTCAGGCTGCAGACAAGCTTGAAGCGATAAAGCGTCTTTATCATAGCGACCCTGTTGCACTCGCTAACTATAACTTTAAAGATACGGAACTGGTCAATCGCATTCAGGATAAAACCCAATTTATCGATTTTCTGGCACTGCGCAGTATTCTCACCGGCCTAGATATGAGCCGCCCCGGAGGGTCAGTGGCCGCGTTTTTAAATGTGTACTTGCCTAAGCTTCACCGCAAGTCTTATGTCGCGGGGGTAAGACCTGAAAATGGAGGCTTGGCTAGTCCGGGTGGTTATGTCATGCGTTCCCAGCCAGGTTTATATAAAGACGTTTTAGTCCTAGATTTTAAGAGCCTGTATCCTTCCATCATTCGTACATTTAAAATCGATCCGTTGGGACTTGCAGAAGGGCTTAAGTCTCCTGACACGGCGATAGAAGGTTTTAAAGGCGCAGTATTTAGCCGCGAATCTCATTTTCTACCTTCCATCATTGAAAACCTATGGCTTCAGCGCGACGAAGCCAAAAAACAGAAAGACGCACCGCGCTCTCAGGCCATCAAAATATTAATGAACTCCTTCTATGGTGTGCTTGGTAGTGGAGGTTGCCCTTTCTACGATCCTCGCCTGGCTAGCTCAATCACATTAAGGGGTCACGAGATTATGCAAACCACTGCGGGTTGGATTGAAGAACTAGGCTATACGGTTATTTACGGCGATACCGACTCAACATTTGTTCATGTAGAAGGGAATGATGCACTGGGTACGCCCCCAGAGACTGGACTTAAGCTCGCTAGCATTATTAATCGAAAGTGGACTGAGTTACTAAAAAGTGAGTTCGAGATTGATTGCCACTTAGAAATTGAGTTTGAATCTCACTTTTCTACGTTTTTTATGCCGACGATCCGAGGCTCTTCCGAAGGCAGCAAAAAACGTTACGCAGGAATGAAGGGCGGTGAACTTGTCTTTAAAGGCTTAGAAAATGTCCGCTCTGATTGGACGGTACTAGCTAAAACCTTCCAGTACGAGCTGTACAAAAAAGTGTTTACTGGACAGCCTGTTGAAGACTACATAAATAGAACGATAGCTGCTATAAAATCCGGTGAAATGGACCACGCTTTGATCTATAAAAAGCGGCTGCGAAAGCCTTTGTCGTCGTATACCAAGTCGCTGCCTCCCCACGTAAGGGCAGCGCGATTAGCGGACGAGTACTATAAAGAACAGGGGTTGCCACTTCGCTATCAGTTTAATACTACCATTGCTTATGTTATTACAGTACAGGGCCCTCAAACCGCAGAAACTGCCACGGCCCCCCTTCAATATGACCACTATATTGAAAAGCAAATCCAACCCATTGCCGATAGTATCTTGCCTCTTATTGGCCTGAATTTTGAGACAATAGCGAACGATCAACTCTCGCTGTTTTAATCTCATTAATGGGGTTCTATCTATATCTGAGAACAGCTTAAGTTTGCCGTATGAAGATCTTGCAAACACTGCGACAATTTAACATAGCAATAACATTGAAAACCTCGCCTTAAATTTTTATTACCTAACTAAATCAGTTAGTTATGCATTTGGCACATTCAATGAATAACGAATTACGTAAGTCATTAGCGGTGTCAGATTGAAACTTACTTCCAATCTGCACCTATGTTGAGGTCTGTGGACCTAGTGGTTAGGGCAATTGAACGCCCGAGTTCACTGTAAAAGCCAGAAGGAATTTGATTATGAAGATCACAAAACTAAGTATGATTACCAGTGCTGTTATTGCTGCAACACTATCTGCTTCAGCAGTAGCAGGCCACCACGAAGAGAAGATCTCGATGGGATTTAACGCAATGGATAAGGATGGAAACGGCTATATCGTCGGTTCAGAGTCTTCTGGCGTTATTGACAGTAAGCTTCTCGCAAAAATGGATACCGATGGTGACAGCATGATTAGCCGTGTTGAATTCAACAAGTTTGTTGATGAAAAACCATCAATGTTTAGCGACGACATCATTACTCAGGTGAAAACTGAAGGCACCAATGACGCTCTACTCTCGGAAAAGGGCAACCCTGAATTATTCTCTAAAGCAGACGGTGAAATGATATCAGAGAAGAATAAGGAGCTTCGTACTGAAATGTCAGCCACAGCCGACAATAAGTTTACTGAAATCGATGTAGACAGCGACGGTAAGCTTACAGCCGAGGAGTTAAAGGTTGCACATGTCGAAGGTGACTTTGAGATGATGGACGAAAATGGCGATTCTTACGTTACCCGTATGGAATATCGTGCCTACTTCGAAGGTATTGAGTCTGAATAGACACTCACCTTTCGTAAAGTAAAAATTTTTAGGAAGCCTCCTTCGTCGGAGGCTTTTTTGTTTCATTAAAGTCGAGACAATTTTCTTTAGACATCAAATACATTGTCACTTTTGGTTATTACTCTCCTTTCAGCGTGTACGACGAGTCACACAAATTCATCGTTGAATAACCCCATATACGACTAACATCTTGTCGACAAAACCCGTTTGCAACAATATTGTTAATAAAGATTGAATTATTTGTTTTATTCGTTGCGTATTCAGCATTTACTGCAATTGTTGCCATTGGTTATTTGGAACCAAAAGCCGAAACAGCCAACTCTATTATTTATATATAAATCAGATGCGTACGCGCATGGAGGCAAGATATGATGGAATCAAAATTTACACCGAACTCACTACTCCCTCTTCAGAAAAGTGAGTTTACTGGCTCTGATGACGCTGAACTGACGTCGCTCACTATCGGTCAGTATTTCAAAAATGTTGTCGACAATTATGGCGATAACCCAGCGATTATTGTAAAACATCAAGACGTTAGCTGGACCTATCAGCAGTATTGGTATGAAGTAGAACGTGTTGCTTGCGGCTTACTTGCAAACGGTGTGGAACCTGGCGACCGTGTGGGTATATGGTCTCCGAACAATATCGAATGGTCGATCGTACAGATGGCGACAGCGAGAATCGGCGCTATCATGGTATGCCTCAACCCTGCTTACCGACCCGATGAATTAGCATTCGCCATTAATAATGTAGCTGTTAAATACTTAGTTATGGCGCAGTCTTTCAAACAGTCAAACTACGTTGCAATGTTGAAAGAGCTTGCGCCAGAAATAGACGGGAAAGATGATACCGCTTCAAGTACTCCCCTATCGCTTTCTAAGTTACCTTCTCTTAAGCATGTATATACTATTGGCGATAAACCTGTGGAAGGATTGCTGGCGTTTTCCGCATTACAAATAGAACCAACGGAAGCGCTTAAATCTCAGCTGTTAGCGATTGAATCGAAACTTAGCCCGGATGATAACATCAATATTCAGTTCACCTCCGGTACCACTGGTAACCCGAAAGGTGCGACGTTAACTCACCGAAATATTCTAAATAATGGTTTGTTAGTGTCACAAGCAATGAGGTTTACGGACAAAGACAAGCTATGCATCCCCGTACCGCTATATCACTGTTTTGGAATGGTGTTGGGCAACTTAGTCTGCTTAGCATCGGGAGCGTGCGCGGTATTTCCTGGAGAATCATTCGACCCTGAAACAACGCTTCGCACGGTAGAAGAAGAAAAGTGTACGGGCTTACATGGCGTACCTACCATGTTTATTGCCGAGCTCGAACTTCCTAACTTCAGAGACTTTGATTTATCAACACTAAGGACAGGTGTCATGGCAGGTAGTACCTGCCCTGAAGAGCTAATGCGAAAGGTTCACAGTGAATTTCATATGACCGAGGTCGTCATAGGTTATGGCCAGACAGAGTGTAGCCCTATCAATCATATTACTGACATTGACTCGCCATTTGAAAAGCAGGTCAAAACCGTAGGACGCGCTATGCCTCACACAGAGGTTAAGATCATAGATGCCCAAGGTAATACTGTACCTATTGGAGAACCGGGTGAGATTTGCGCGAGAGGCTACTGTGTAATGAAAGGTTATTGGGGTGATGAGGTTAAGACAAAAGCCACCATAGACGATGAAGGCTGGCTCCATTCTGGTGATCTCGGGGAAATGGATGAAGAAGGCTATGTCACAATAGTTGGTAGGATAAAGGACATGATTATTCGCGGCGGCGAGAACATTTATCCACGAGAAATTGAAGAAGTTTTATATCAACATGCGGATGTGTCAGACGCCGCTGTCTTTGGTATTCCTGACAACAAATATGGCGAGCAAGTATGCCTATGGATTAAGGCAAAGGAAAATCGACATATAGACGAAGATCAGATACGCGACTACCTTAAATCCAAACTAGCCTACTTTAAAGTACCCAAATACATCAGCGTAGTGAAAGAGTATCCCATGACGGTAACAGGGAAGCTTCAGAAGTTTAAAATGCGCGAATACATGATAGAAACACTGAAGAAGCAAGCCCTACAAACCGAAGCATAATCCCAGCAAATAGTGGGGTCAGAGTACTTTTTAAAAGATAACGCTTTAAAGTACACTGACCCTAGAGCCTGTAACAGATTCTGTGTAACTGCCATTAGTTAATGTGCTTTTCGAGTCGTTCCTCGAACTCGATAATAAAAC
>NZ_CAMZMZ010000015.1:0-92760 GCF_947311905.1 Alteromonas sp. CyTr2
GGCTGTCGCTTGTCGAATACGATTTACTATGCGACAGTGGAAAGCTGCACTCAAATGGTACAGCTCCATAGTTGACGCAGCCTGGGCCGGAGGCATATGAAATTAAATTCGTGGGGATCCCTCAGACTCTGACCCCATTATTTTTGTGTTGTCAGTATTTGTAGACATTCTTATTCGATAAAAGCCTTAATAGATCTGACTTACTTTTAGCAAAGTGAGCGTTTTTTGGTAAACTCTGTCGAGTATTTTTCTAGTCGAAGTAAATAGGACAAACTAATGGCCGTATTCGGTACAGTATTCATGCCACAAATGGCACTTGCTACCTTTGTCAACGATAAGTGGACTGACACCGAATTTGTCAGTGCAGATAGTATTCAGCTGCACCCTGGTGCACACGTGCTTCATTACTCAAGTACATGCTTTGAAGGATTGAAAGCATTTAAGCACGAAGATGGCAGCATCAACATTTTTAGAATGGATAAGAATATTGAGCGCTTTGCTCAAAGTAGCCGTCTACTTAACTTGCCTGAAATAGACAAAGCGCAAGTCGAAAAGATGATCATCGATATTGTTGCAAAATATGCCTCTGAGGTTCCAGAGCCTCCAGGTTCTATGTATATCCGCCCTACGCATATCGGCACAGAAGCGTCTATCGGTAAAGCGGCAGCGCCATCAGCAAGTTCTATGCTATACGTCCTGTTATCGCCGGTTGGTGATTACTTTGCTGGCGGTTTGAAGCCACTTCGCTTGTTGCTTGACGAAACAGGCATGCGCTGTGCGCCGCACATGGGAATGGTAAAAAGCGGTGGTAACTACGCCAGTGCGTTGCCTCCTATTCTTAAAGCGCGTGCAGAAGTTCAGGCTGATCAAATTCTGTTTTGCCCTAATGGCGATGTACAAGAAACCGGGGCTGCTAACTTTCTGCTTATCGATGGTGATGAAATCATTACTAAAGGGTTAGATTCTAGCTTCCTACACGGTGTGACCCGAGCAACGATTCTTCAAATTGCCAAAGACCACGGCATGAAGGTGAGTGAGCGTGATATTACTGTAGACGAACTACTAGAGCGTTCAGCCAAACCGAATACTGAAGCAGCACTGTCTGGTACAGCGGCTGTACTTACGCCGGTAGGTACTTTTATTCACAATGATAAAGAGTATCAGGTGGGTAACGGTGAAGCTGGCCCTGTAACGATGAAGCTAAGACAAGCGTTAAATGATATCCAATGGGGTAAGGCCGAAGACACTCACAATTGGTTGGTGAAAGTGCCAAACTAGTCTAATCAGACACCCATTAAAAAAGCCTGCGAACGCAGGCTTTTTCGTTTCTAAAAAGGCACTCGATTACTTCGCTTTGCCTTGCTTAGCGACTGCATCCATCATTGCTTTGATAGCGTCAGCATCGCCAAGATATTCTTTAGAGATTGGCTTAAGGTTTTCATCTAGTTCGTATACTAGCGGTACACCTGTAGGAATGTTTAGGCCCAACACTTCTTCGTCTGACATACCATCAAGGTACTTAACAAGAGCACGAAGACTGTTGCCGTGCGCAGCAATAATTACGCGCTTGCCTGCTTGGATGTCTGGACGAATAACGTCGTGCCAGTATGGTAGTACACGTTCGATAGTTAGTTTTAGACTTTCACCACGTGGCAGGATGTCAGCATCTACATTGTTGTAACGTGGATCGTGACCTGGGAAGTGCTCGCTGTCATCTTCAACTGCCGGAGGTGGGATGTCGAAGCTACGACGCCAGATTTTAACCTGTTCTTCACCATGCTTAGCGGCAGTCTCTGCTTTGTCTAGACCTGTTAACGCACCGTAGTGACGCTCGTTCAGACGCCAGTGACGCTCAACTGGAAGGTAGTGCTGACCCATCTCTTCAAGTGCAATATTAAGTGTTTTAATTGCGCGAAGAAGTACAGACGTATAAGCCTGATCAAATGTAAATCCAGCATCTTTAAGAAGCTGACCTGCGGTCTTTGCTTGTGCTACACCAGTGTCGGTCAAGTCAACGTCGTGCCAGCCTGTGAAACGGTTTTCCAAGTTCCACTGACTTTCTCCATGACGAATAAGTACCAATTTATACATAGTTGGGTTACCTGCGGCGTTAGAGTGAAATAGTCTGAGATAATTCCAGAAATTGGACGTTCAGACGTATATTTAAAAATCTGCTGTTATCATCCTTGATTGGCGCTTAAAAATCCAGTTTATGCTGGTACAAAATCGCAGGTAAGACGTGTGTTTATCACTATAACTTGGGAATATATTATATAAAACGGGTAAGGTCTGGATGAGCAACTTTTATCCACTCTTTCATTGATGGCTCTTCAATAAAGCTAAAGTCTTCGAAGTCGAAGCCAGGTGCTACTGTACAACCAACAAGTGAGTAATCGCCCATAGTTGCGGCTGCCTGAAAATTCCCTGCTTTAACAACTTCAACATAGTCCGTGCTTTGCCCACCAATGCGACGTTCCCACAACTGTTGTTTTTCAAGTTGAAACAGTTGTAGTGGAGCCCCTTCGTAGTGATTCCACACTTCATCATGTAACACGCGATGAAAACGACTTACTTGTCCCTTTAGTAGAAGAAAATAAATATGAGTAAGCGCGGGACGACTAGCATTGTGCACAAAGGATTTAGTTTCGTTTTCAGAACGGAAAACTTGACGATAGAAACCTCCCTCGGGGTGAGGTGCAAGGTTGTACTTCTTAACTAGCGGGTGTGTCATGAGAACTTCGTTATTATTGTTATTGCTTACTACTAATGCTTGTATATCCCAAAGCTTTCCTAAGCATGTATTAAGACATTTAATGTTTAACCTTCTTTTAAGCATACCGTTTGGTGCGTTATAAGAAAACAGAAATGTTGCATATTTGTAAACCATCTTAATCAGCAAGTACTCTGTGCATACGCGAAATTTTCTTACCAATTAGCCTCAATATAAAATGTGTCAAGCTTATTTACCAATAAGCGCTATCTGCCCCAGTCAGCTTTTTCCAACTGTTACAGCGCTTCTGCATAATCCATCTGTTTAAACCAATAATGAGAAATAGCTAAAAAAGCGATGCCATTACTAATAGTAGGTGAACTTTTTTTCATGTTTAGGCCGTACAAATTGGAAAATAAGGCGACGAAAAACACGTTGCTCGTTTCTTGCGTTGGCAAAATTGAAACGTAAACAATATTCACGAACAGGCAAAGAAGGATGGTGAGCGTATGACATATAAGTCTTTTTCGCAGCTTGAAGTAAACGGCAAAAACTTCAAGGCGGTTAATTTTGACGGTATAGGCAGTAAATATGCGCTCGACAGGCTTCCATTTTGTATCAAAATTCTTTTGGAAAACCTAATTCGTCATGAAGACCAAGAGTTTGTTAACAGCAACGATATTGAGCAAGTAGCAAAGTGGGACACAGATAATCACGTTGATCACGAAGTGTCTTTCGTTCCCGCACGCGTCATCCTCCAAGATTTTACGGGTGTGCCTGCTATTGTTGATTTAGCAGCCATGCGCGATGCGGTTAATCGTTTAGGTGGCGACGCTCAGGCGATTAACCCCCTCAATCCAGTAGAGCTGGTTATTGACCATTCAGTAATGGTAGATCATTTTGCTGAAGACGATGCGCTTGAAAAGAATACCGACATCGAAATCCAGCGAAATAGAGAGCGTTATCAATTTCTAAAATGGGGTCAGTCTAGCTTTGACAATTTCAAAGTGGTTCCCCCTGGTCGCGGTATCGTGCATCAGGTTAACCTAGAGTATCTTGCTCGTTGCGCGTTTACTAAGGAACAGGATGGAGAAACCTTGGTTTACCCAGATACCCTAGTAGGAACAGATTCGCATACCACTATGATTAATGGCCTTGGCGTACTTGGCTGGGGTGTGGGAGGCATTGAAGCAGAAGCAGCGATGCTGGGTCAACCAGTAACAATGTTATTACCAAAAGTGGTTGGCTTCAGGCTTTCAGGTAAGTTACCTGCTGGCGTAACTGCCACCGACATGGTGCTAACTATCACACAACAACTACGTGAACATGGTGTTGTTGGAAAGTTTGTAGAATTCTATGGACCGGGTCTTAAGCATCTTACTACGGCAGACCGTGCCACCATCGCAAACATGGCGCCTGAATATGGTGCTACTTGCGGTATTTTCCCCATTGATGATGTTGCGCTAGATTACCTGCGACTCACCGGCCGAGACGAAGATCAAATTGCCCTTGTAGAGGAATATGCGAAATTCAGCCACCTATGGCACGACGACCACTCAAAAGATGCCCAGTATCATGAGACCCTGGAACTTAACTTAGATGAAGTGGTTCCTTCACTTGCTGGACCTAAGCGTCCTCAAGATAGAATTGCCCTGGATAATGCAGCAGAGGCATTTAGAGAGTGGCATCGTTCGCAAATTGACGTGAAAGTACTTGATGAAGAAACCGATCTCATCGCAGAAGCGGGGTTAGGTACAACAGACGAGGTGGACGAAGAACACGACTCGTTCGTGGAGTTCAGAGGAAGCAAGTTCAACCTTGAAGATGGCGCTATTGTAATAGCTGCTATCACCAGCTGTACTAATACGTCAAATCCATCAGTACTCGTTGGCGCAGGCTTACTTGCGAAGAAAGCAGCAGAAAAAGGGCTAACTCGTAAGCCGTGGGTTAAGACTTCATTAGCACCTGGTTCTCAGGTTGTTACTCAGTATCTAGAAGATGCAGGTCTTATGGACCCACTTGAAGCACTAGGCTTTAACTTGGTTGGCTACGGCTGTACTACGTGTATTGGTAACTCTGGACCGCTACCTGATGCCATTACCGACGCCATTAGAAAAGCGAAACTTACGGTTACCTCAGTTTTATCTGGTAACCGCAACTTTGAAGGGCGTATCCATCCTGATGTGGCTGCAAACTACCTTGCATCACCACCACTGGTTGTTGCATACGCGTTGGCTGGGAACATGAATGTAGATATCACTAAAGAGCCGTTGGGGCAGGCGAGTGATGGTTCTCCGGTATATCTAAAAGACATCTGGCCTACCGAAGACGAAATTCAGCAATACATAGCGGAAAACGTCACCGGTGATTTGTTTAAAGAAAAGTATGCAGATGTATTTAAAGGAAGCGGTGAATGGAATGAACTGCAGGTAAGTAAAACATCGGTCTACGACTGGCCAGAATCAACCTACATTAAGCATCCGCCTTTCTTTGAAGTAATGGGTAAGGAGCCAGAGGCTCTAACTGCAATTGAAAATGCACGATGTTTGGTTAAGGTGGGCGATTCGATTACTACCGACCATATTTCTCCAGCCGGCGCCATCGCAGAAGATAGCCCAGCCGGAGAGTACCTGCAGGCCCAAGGGGTTGAGCCTAAAGACTTTAACTCTTATGGATCGCGTCGTGGTAACCACGAAGTTATGATGAGAGGTACGTTTGCTAACGTGCGTCTTCAAAACCAACAGGCACCTGGGACGAGAGGCAGTGCAACCACACACTTCCCAAGTGGCGATAGTATGTCTATTTTCCATGCTGCTATGCGTTACAAAGATGACGGCGTACCAGCCATTGTAATTGGTGGAAAAGAGTACGGTACTGGCTCGAGTCGAGATTGGGCAGCTAAAGGCCCTTCTTTGATGGGGGTGAAAGCAGTATTAGCCGAGAGCTACGAGAGAATTCACCGCTCTAACCTGATTGGAATGGGGATTTTGCCACTTCAATTTAAGTCAGGTGATAGCGCGAGTTCTTTGGAGCTTAAAGGCAATGAGTCTTTTTCTATTAACGCTGTTGAACGTGGGCAGACTGAGGTTGAAGTTAAAGCCGTGTCGGATGAAGGAAAAACAACAACGTTTACGATGGATATCAGAATTGATACATCAAACGAGTTCACTTACTTTGAAAACGGCGGCATTCTGCATTACGTGATAAGAGAATACTTGAAGAAATAGCACGTATAAGGGTAGTGGTAAGCGACTTCTCTGTAGTGAGAAGTCGCTATGCCATGTGATGTTAGTAATAGCGTTTTTCGCAGATTACTTCTTTAATATTCGAGCCGATGGCAGCGCGTGTCTCACATCTCAAATCTTGGGCTTGTGCACCGTAAAGAGAGATATATTCTTCTACATAAGGCTCTAAAGCATTGATGTAGTCTTCAGGTAAAGCATTCTTTATCTGTCGGTAAGAACGGTTCCATTCAGCGGTTTTTTGTTCCATTGCAACATTCAACCAGAGCCAGCCTTCTTCATAATTAACGGGCGTCCCCCATCCTTGGAAATACATTTGCGCGAGGTAATATTGACCTTCTTTATTTCCCATTTTTGCAGAAGCAGTCAGCTTCTCCAGTGCTTTTTCATACTTCTCTGCCTTCAGGGCGTGCAAGCCCAATTCTAAAGTAGATAAATATTCGGATTTCCAAATATGATTCTTTGTATGCGACTGAGCCAACGTAGGGGCTGAAAGTACAACTGAAGATAAAACGGCAGCTATTGCTAATAGATTTTTCATGTAGTATCCCTTCTTTTTGATAAATTTATAACGCAATTCACACTCATAGTGAACCGTCTAAAAGTACAGTTTTTGTTTTATGTTACTAAAAATTTTAAGAGTTGAGTGATTAATCTCCACCAATAATTTGGACTTGTGCAAGGTCGGTGTCGCCTTTCAAAACTTTGAAAATTGCGTCTTGAACGAGGGTGCGCATGCCATCAGCAGCAGCCTGAGACTTCATATCGGCGACGCTGGCTTCTTTGTACACCATTGACCGAAGCTCTGGCGTCATACCTAGTAGTTCATGTACCCCTGTTCTACCTTTGTAACCCGTGTTTCCACATTCTTCGCAGCCTTTAGCACGGTAAAGCTCTAGTGGCGTCTGAATATTCAGCTCCGCCATGTGAGCATGACCATACTGGCGCTCAATAAAGGCCATATCGGTTTCAGTGGCGATGTACTTTTCTTTACAGTTACCGCATAGTGTTCGAATAAGACGTTGAGCCAATATACCCACGCAGGCATCTGAGAAGTTCACTGGGTCGAGACCCAAATCAAGTAAACGGGTAATCGTTTCAGGGGCTGAGTTAGTATGCAGTGTAGACAGTACTAAGTGACCGGTTAACGAGGCTTCAATACCTGCATGCGCGGTTTCTTTATCACGCATCTCACCAATAAGAATAATGTCAGGGTCAGCACGTAAGAATGCGCGCAGGGCAGCAGCAAAGTTGAAGCCAATCTTGGGGCTTACTTGTACCTGTTGTAGGCCGGGTTGCGTGATTTCCACCGGGTCCTCAGCGGTCCAAATCTTCTTTTCAGGCGTGTTTAAATATCCCAATATAGCGTGAAGCGTGGTGGTTTTACCTGAACCCGTTGGCCCAACAACGAGAAGAATGCCGTGAGGCTTCTTAATCATTTCTTCTAAACGCGCACGGTTGTTCGGTGCCAAGTTCATCTTATCAATAGGCATCGCACCGCCAGATGCCAGAATACGCATAACCACACCTTCACCGGCAACCGTAGGAATGGTGGCAACACGAACTTCAACAAGTTGACCATTCATTCTAAACGCGAGTTTGCCATCCTGAGGTACGCGTTTTTCGGCAATGTTCAAATTCGACATAATCTTTATGCGTGCAATAACCGCACTGTGATGCGAATTAGGCACTTGGTTCATGTCGCGGCACACACCGTCCACGCGCATACGTACACGAGTGGGCGCGTTTTTCTCTGGGTCTATGTGAATATCTGACGCGTTGAGTCTTTTTGCATCGTGCAGAATACGGCTTACTAAGCGCACCACAGCAGGGGCGTCGTCAGAAAGTTCATCGACCTGGTCGTCGTTATCTTCAGTTGATGTACCAATCTCGTCGAGAATATCACTCATCTCGCCGGGGCCACCACCACCGCTGTTTTCCCCCAAATATTGAAGAATTAAGCTAGGAAGGCTGACAGCTATCTCGTAGCTATCAATACCCATGGCGCTCTCTATTTCCATAAGTAGCGCCGCATTATTAGGTTCAGCCATCAACACGATGGGCTTGTCATGGGCATCGGCAATGACAGCCACATAGTTTCTTTTTAAATAAGAAACATTCAGACGGCTTTCATTTTCGAACCTGTGATACTTATCAGGTAAATAAGGAATAAAAGGCACCTGATAGTGAATAGAAAGCGAGTTGCCAATTTCTTCTTCAGAGATGCGGTGTTCCGATACAAGACGCTGAATAAGAGCGCGAATGTCTGGAGTAGAACTTTGAATATCGTTTAATGTAGCCTCGTCTAATAAGCTTTTGTGGACTAGTAGATCGAAAGGGTTGTTTGTGCCGCCCAGTTCAAATCTGAACTTGTCGCCAAGAATAAGTGCAAGGGCATTACCTAGCTTTAAATCTTCTTCAGTAAAACCACCACTGACTTTGTTGATGATTTGGATAACACCCATCAACACGCCCGCATTCATTATAGGTACGCATAAAATGTTCTGGGTTTTAAAGTCATTGTCTTTGTCGAACTTGTCGGCGAAGCGCAGGCGAGGGTGAATGCTTTGAAGTAGTGCAGGATTATACGGGTCGTCAATAACCACAGCCTTTTGTGATAGGGCAACATAACCAGCAATCGACATTGGGCTAATTGGCACCTTTATTTCCAGCGTCTCTTTACCCGTTTTAAATCTCGCGACCAAATCTTGATGCTGACGTCGACGTTGAAAAATACTCATACGCTGGGCATCAAACAAACCAAGTATAATTGGCTCTAATAAGCCATATGCATCCAGTAACGTGGAATGGTTATTTAAAATGCGTTTTATTTGTGCAAAAGTTTGCTGGTTATTCACTACTTCCATATTCTCACTACTAATAATGTTGGCGCCTAGTCCTTTATGCATTTGGCGTTACAAGTGCCTGTTAAGCTAGGGTAACAAGATATACCTATACCACGAAAGCAACAATACTACTTATAGACAGTTACATACACTGGTATAGCGTAAAAATATGTGTATAAAAAGCAAACTGCCTCTTGCATTGCTGCTACCTTTCTGTATAATTCGCGCCCACTGCCCAATTAGGGCACGTAATTTTTAGCCGCGACCTCACTGCTTTTAGGGTGGTTGCCGAAGTAACGGATTCATCATCACTGATTAGCCTGTTGCTGGCGTGCTAGAAAAAAGAACAGGGTTCCGATTGGGAACCATCGGTTTACGCACATCCTTTCTTTCCGGAATAAATGGAAGAGAAAGGGTGAATTTTTTTGTTCTTTCGATTGGAGCTTAATCGATGCCAAATCAAAGAATTCGCATTCGTTTGAAAGCGTTTGATCACAAGTTGATCGATCAGTCTACGGCTGAAATCGTTGAAACTGCGAAACGCACTGGTGCTCAGGTAAGTGGTCCTATTCCTCTACCTACTCGCAAAGAACGCTATACAGTTCTGATTTCTCCGCACGTTAACAAAGACGCGCGTGATCAATATGAAATCCGTACTCACAAGCGTTTGGTAGACATCATCGAGCCAACTGATAAAACAGTTGACGCGTTGATGCGTTTGGACTTGGCTGCTGGCGTTGATGTTCAAATCAGCCTGGGCTAATAAGAGAGGGTTATAACAATGGCGATTGGTCTAGTCGGTCGTAAAGTGGGTATGACTCGCATCTTCACTGAAGATGGTACGTCTATCCCTGTGACTGTTATTGAAGCGACCCCAAACCGCGTTACTCAGCTTCGTACTGAGGAAACTGACGGTTATCGCGCTCTTCAGGTTACTGCTGGAACTAAGAAAGCTAACCGCATCAACAAAGCTGAAGCAGGTCACTTTGCTAAAGCTGGTGTTGAAGCTGGACGCACTCTAGTAGAATTCCGCCTAGAAGAAAACGAAGGTGCCGATATTGAAGTAGGCAGTGAAATCACTGTTGAAATCTTTAACGACACTAAGAAAATTGATGTAACTGGTACATCAAAAGGTAAAGGTTTCCAAGGTGCTATCAAGCGCTGGAACTTCAGTTCTCAGCGTATGACACACGGTAACTCTTTGTCACACCGTGCTCCTGGTTCAATTGGTCAAAACCAATCACCAGGTAAAGTATTCAAAGGCAAGAAAATGGCTGGTCAGCTTGGTAACAAGCAAGTGACTACTCAGTCTTTGGAAGTTGTACGTGTTGACGTAGAGAACGGCCTTATCCTAGTTAAAGGTGCCGTACCTGGCGCAACTGGCAACGATGTAATCGTAAAGCCAGCTGTTAAAGCGTAACGTCTGGGGAGTGAACTGATGGAATTAACATTGAAAGACGCGCAAAGCGCTCTTGAAGTATCCGAAGCGACCTTTGGACGTGAATTCAACGAAGCCCTGGTACACCAGGTAGTTGTAGCTTACGGTGCAGGTGCTCGTCAGGGTACAAAAGCGCAGAAAACTCGCGCTGAAGTTCGTGGTGGCGGTAAGAAGCCATGGCGTCAAAAAGGTACTGGCCGTGCTCGTGCTGGTACAATCCGTAGCCCAATTTGGGTTGGCGGTGGCCGTGCTTTCGCAGCAAAGCCTCGTGACTTTGACCAAAAAGTTAACAAGAAAATGTATCGCGGTGCGATCAAGAGCATCCTGTCTGAACTAATCCGTCAAGACCGTTTGGTTGTTGTAGAGAAGTTCGGTGTTGACGCACCTAAGACTAAAGCTCTTATTTCTGCACTTAACGAATATGAACTAAATGACGTTCTAATCGTTACTCCTGAAGTTGATGAGAACTTGTTCCTAGCGGCGCGCAACTTGTACAAAGTTGACGTACGTGACGTAGCAGGCATCGACCCAGTGAGCTTGATTGCATTTGAAAAAGTGCTAATGACTGCTGATGCGGTTAAACAACTTGAGGAGGCGTTAGCATGAAAGAAGAACGTCTACTGAAGGTGCTAGTAGCACCTCACGTTTCAGAAAAGTCTACAATGGCTGCTGAAGCGAACAACACAGTTGTATTTAAAGTAGCTAAAGACGCGAACAAAGCCGAAATCAAAGCTGCAGTTGAAAAACTGTTTGAAGTTGAAGTTGAAGGTGTTCGTACTGTGAACGTTAAGGGTAAAACCAAGCGTCACGGCATGTCTTTCGGTAAGCGCAGCGACTGGAAAAAGGCCTACGTGGTTCTTAAAGAAGGTCAGGACATCGACTTTGTCGGTGGTGCTGAGTAAGAAGGGGATTAGAAATGCCATTATTGAAAGCTAAGCCAACTTCTGCCGGTCGTCGTCACGTTGTTCAGGTCGTAAATCCTGACCTGCACAAAGGTGCACCGTACGCACCTTTGCTTGAAAAGAACAGCAAATCTGGCGGTCGTAACAACAATGGTCGTATTACCACTCGTCACATTGGTGGTGGTCATAAGCAACACTACCGTGTAATCGACTTTAAACGCAACAAAGACGGCATTCCAGCTAAAGTTGAGCGTTTAGAATACGATCCAAACCGTTCTGCAAACATTGCACTAGTATTGTACGCAGACGGTGAACGTCGTTACATTCTGGCTCCTAAGGGTATGCAAGCAGGTGATGCAATCCAGTCTGGTTCGGACGCTCCGATCAAGTCTGGTAACACTCTACCTATGCGTAACATCCCTGTAGGTACTGTTGTACACGCAATTGAAATGAAGCCTGGCAAAGGTGCGCAAATCGCACGTTCTGCTGGTGCTTATGCTCAGATCCTAGCACGTGACGGAAACTACGTTACCCTACGTCTACGCTCTGGCGAAATGCGTAAAGTTCTATCTGATTGCCGCGCCACTATCGGTGAAGTTGGCAATGCAGAGCACATGCTTCGTTCACTAGGTAAAGCTGGTGCTACACGCTGGCGTGGTGTTCGTCCTACCGTTCGTGGTGTTGCCATGAACCCGGTTGATCACCCACACGGTGGTGGTGAAGGTCGTACATCAGGCGGTCGTCACCCAGTAACTCCTTGGGGTGTTCCTACCAAAGGTAAGAAAACCCGAAGCAACAAGCGTACTGATAAGCTTATCGTACGTCGTCGAAACAAGTAATAGCGAGGATTCACCATGCCACGTTCTCTCAAGAAAGGTCCTTTTATTGACCTTCACTTGCTGAAGAAGGTAGAGGCTGCAGTGGAAAAGAACGAACGTAAACCAATCAAAACTTGGTCTCGTCGTTCTATGATCATCCCAGATATGATTGGGTTGACCATTGCGGTCCATAACGGTCGCCAACATGTACCTGTCATTATTAGTGACGAAATGGTCGGCCACAAGTTGGGCGAATTTGCGCCAACGCGTACTTACCGCGGCCATGTCGCGGATAAGAAAGCTAAACGTTAAGGGGTAGGAAGATGGAAGCATTAGCTAAACACCGTTTTGCCCGCACGTCGGCTCAAAAGGCACGCTTGGTTGCGGATCAAATTCGCGGAATGCACGTTGAGAAAGCTCTAGAGCTTCTTGCGTACAGCCCGAAGAAAAGCGCAGCGCTAGTAAAGAAAGTATTGGAATCTGCGATTGCTAACGCAGAGCACAACGAAGGCGCAGACATCGACGAGTTACGCGTGTCTAAAGTTTTCGTTGACGAAGGTCCAACTATGAAACGTATCAAGCCACGTGCTAAAGGCCGTGCTGATCGTATCTTCAAGCGCAGCAGTCACATCACTGTGGTTGTAGCGGATAACTAGGAGTAGATAATGGGACAGAAGGTACATCCTACAGGTATACGCCTGGGTATCAGCAAACCATGGACTTCTACCTGGTACGCTAATACTGCAGACTATGCAGACAACCTGTATAACGATCATCAGGTACGTCAGTATCTGACTAAGCAACTAAAGAACGCTTCACTTTCTAAAATCGTGATCGAGCGTCCTGCTAAGAGCATCCGTGTGACTATTCACACTGCTCGTCCAGGCGTTGTAATCGGTAAGAAAGGTGAAGACGTAGAGAAGTTGCGTAACTACGTATCTAAGCTAGCCGGCGTGCCAGCTCAGATCAACATCGCTGAAGTACGTAAGCCAGAGCTAGATGGCCAGCTAGTAGCTGACAGCATCTCTAGCCAGCTAGAGCGTCGTGTTATGTTCCGTCGTGCTATGAAGCGCGCAGTACAAAACGCAATGCGTCTAGGCGCGAAAGGTATCAAAGTTGAAGTTAGCGGCCGTTTGGGCGGAGCAGAGATTGCACGTTCTGAATGGTACCGTGAAGGTCGCGTTCCTCTGCACACTTTCCGTGCGGATATCGATTACGCAACCTCTGAAGCGTCAACTACTTACGGTATCATCGGCGTTAAAGTATGGATCTTCAAAGGTGAAGTTCTAGGTGGTCTACCTACAACTCAAGAGCAAGCACCAGCTGCTCAACCTAAGAAGAAAGGCCGCAACGCTAAGCGAGAGGGCTAATCATGTTACAACCAAAACGCATGAAGTTCCGTAAGATGCACAAAGGCCGCAACCGCGGCTTAGCAGCGGGTAATACTGTTGCCTTTGGTACTTACGGCCTTAAAGCAGTTGGTCGTGGTCGAATGACTGCGCGCCAAATCGAAGCAGCGCGTCGTGCTATGACTCGTCACGTTAAGCGTCAAGGTAAAATTTGGATTCGAGTTTTCCCTGACAAGCCAATTACTGAGAAGCCTCTAGAAGTGCGTCAAGGTAAAGGTAAAGGTAACGTTGAGTACTGGGTATGCCAAATTCAGCCTGGTCGTGTGCTATACGAGATGGAAGGTGTTCCTGAAAATCTTGCACGCGAAGCGTTTGAATTGGCAGCGGCTAAACTGCCATTTAAAACAACCTTTGTAACTCGGACGGTGATGTAATGAAAGCGACTGAACTGAAAGAAAAGAGCGTAGAAGAGCTGAACGCAGAGTTGATTAACCTGCTACGCGAACAGTTCAACCTACGCATGCAGCACACAACAGGTCAGCTTGAAAAAACTGATCAGTTGAGAAAAGTACGTCGTAACATCGCGCGTGTTAAAACCATTCTGACTCAAAAGGCTGATGCGTAATGACTGAGCAAAAAATTCGTACAGTACAAGGTCGTGTGGTTAGCAACAAGATGGATAAGTCTATCACTGTTGTAGTTGAACGTTTTGTTAAGCACCCAATCTACGGGAAGTTCATCAAGCGCTCTACTAAGCTTCACGCCCACGACGAAAACAACGTATGCAATAAAGGTGACGTAGTAACAGTACGTGAATGTCGCCCACTATCTAAGAGCAAATCTTGGATGCTAGTTGACGTTGTTGAGAAAGCTGGCGTTTAATCGCTAACTTTTTTCAAAGTCTTAAAAAAGCCGCTCTCGAGCGGCTTTTTTGTATCTGCAGTTTCTTACACGTGCTTCCATAGGCTTAAGCGTGTTCATTATCAGCGCCGTTGAAGACTAGCGTCTTGTATAAATCAGCGTAGGCACTGGACATCCTTTCTATACCAAATTTACTTGTGACAAGCTTATACAAAGCCTCTCCATATTGTGCTCTTTCATCAGGGGATTCAATTAGACTAATTAAGCTCTCCCCAATTCCGTCAATATCTCCCGGCGCTACCATTACACCTGTCTCCTTATGCTTGATAACTTCGGGTATTCCCCCCACAGGACTAGATAACACTGCACATTTATTAGCACCTGCCTGAAGTAAAATATCGCCTAAACCCTCTGAATAGGAAGGATGAACCAGAATATCTACATTAGGGAGTATTTTGGCTACCTCTTTAGTAAAACCGCAAAGCTTCACATGCTCGTCTAGCTTATGGCGTTCTATAAGTGATTGATAGCTCTCTTTTAGATTTCCCTCGCCAAACAATAAACAGGTTACATTTTCATGCTTGTTCAATACATCGTGCATAGCCAAAATGATATCCGCTTGCCCTTTTTGAGATATGTACTGAGCGAAGTTTGCAATGACGATATGGTCTTCAGGAATAGAGAATGTACGTCGCAGCCAACCGCTATCTTTGCATTGGGAATACTCTGTTAAGTCTACTGCTGGATATATAACGCGCTGATGTTCTACGCCTTCACAATGTAGTGAAACCACTTTCCTCACACCTTCAGATACGCTGATAACTGCATCGAATTGTTTGTACTTATAAAATGAAAAGTGAGTTTCGGGGTTATCTATTCGCCTTGTGCAAACCGTAGGCACACCTGAAATTTTGGCGAGCATGGCACCCCATACATCCGAACCCCGTTCGCTGTGCACATGAATAATATCTGGGTTAACCCCATTTACGACTTCCAGTAAACGCTTTACACATAGGAAGTCTGACTCACCGGCATACTTAATGGTATGCGTTTCACAATACCCAAAAGCCGTATGACGAATCTCACTGTCTTCAGCGCAAACCAAGTGAAGTGATATATCATCATGGTGCTCTAACGCATTGATGAGGTATGCAACTTGTTCTGCGCCACCGTGAAGGTGTATGCCAAGTTCAATGTGAAGAACGCGTATACTCAAATGCCTTCCTTAAAATTTATTTAATATTCTGTATACGCTGCTTTTTTATTTAAGACCGTTTTTTTGCGGCTTTTCTTATATGGTTGTGGTTACATCTTACTGTTTAAACATCGCTATACGCATAAAGCGAGTGATCAATATATTATTGCCTTTCTCATATACACTATTTACTTACGTATAGGGTCGCTTTGCCCTAGACGCGGGCTATTTAGCCACTACAATGTCGAAAGAATCTATCGGGAACTGCGGCACTAGATAGCTAGGATTACCTGCTTACCTCTGGGAGTGGGTGTTTCGCAGTGCCAAGCACACCGTATTTGAAAAGCATAATTCAATATCGATAGTCGATCACTTGTAGTTGTGCCGTCGAAGTATCTGTATCAAAAAGGACGTATTTATGGTTGTTGCCAATACACGTGGCTATAAACCTACTCTACTTGAAACGCTCTGCCGGTGGGGATATTCGCTTGTATTGGCGATTGCCATTCCCTTCGCATTTATTCATTTATTAATAAAAGCCACGAAAACAAGCGATGACTCACATCGAGGGAGATTTGAGCGTTTTGGCATAGTTCCAAAGCCGCTCAAGCAGAATGGCTATTTGTTTCACTGTGTTTCAGTGGGAGAAGTCGTGGCTGCTTCATGCGTAATAAAGCGAATAATGCAACACGAGCCAGACGCGCAAATAACCATTACTACAACCACGTCTACAGGCTCTGCTCGCGTTCGAGATATATTCAAAGACACCGTTCACCATTTCTATCTGCCTTATGATTTGTCGCTGACTATGTCTTCAATGCTGAAACGCATTAAGCCCAAAGCAGTAATGATTACAGAAGTTGAACTATGGCCAAACCTAATTCACGTGTGCTGGAAGCGCAATATTCCCGTTATGGTAATAAATGCTCGCATGACTGAGCGCTCGGCTAAACGTTATAAAAAAATCGGACAACTATTTAACCCTATGTTGGCTAAGCTATCTCACGTATGTGCTCAAGGGCAGAGAGACTATGATAATTATGCATGGCTTGGTGTTGCGCAAGATAAGCTAACCCTCACGAATAATATTAAGTTTGATCAAGCCGCAAATACAGCGAGCTCTTCTGCACATTTTCTTGGGTTAGCTAAGGGTGCAAGGCCAATACTAGTTGCAGGCAGCACGCACGAACCTGAAGAGAGCGTTATTGTTGAATCTGCAAAGGTTTTATGGAACGAGAACCCTCAACTACGGGTGATTATTGTCCCTCGCCATCCAGAGCGTTTTGAAGCCGTAGCAAAATTACTTGAAAGGCATAATCTGAACTTCGTCAAAAGTTCAGAGGTGGATAACGTTCCAGATGATGTGAACGTTATCCTGTTGGATGAAATGGGTAAGTTAAATCATGCTTATGCGGTAGCAACATTTGCCTTTGTTGGCGGCTCTATTGCAGATAGAGGCGGCCATAATGCCCTTGAGCCGGCAGCATTCTCGTTGCCAATAATGATGGGGCCACACACCTATAATAACCCTGTTATCTGCGACTATTTAAAAGAATGTGGCGCATTAAGCATTGTAGAAGATGCTTCTCGCGTTTCTTCAACGGTACAAGAATGGCTTGAATCACCCAGTAAAGCTGAAAAAGCGGGAATGGCCGGTAAAAAGGTACTACAGGATAACAGCGGCGCGTTAGATTCTACTTTAGCGTGTATACATCGCAGTATTCGTTAAATGCCGTCAGTCAAAAACAGCAACTCGTTGTTATTGAACAAAAAAGGAACCCCGCATTTGTGCGTCTGATGCACCAAATTAGGCGCTGTGACAGCTAAAAGATAATGAATAGGGACTTGGGTTTTAGCTATCTATTTGATTATACAAGGATTGTCAAAGTTGGTTCGCTGCTTGCTATAAAGTGTGCGACAGCGTAACAACAGTAAAATCCAAATAAATATGCACCTTTTAAAAAGGGCACTGCGTTGCGCGTTTTCCAGGGAGAGACCTCCTGCCGGTGGGCAGGAGGTTTTCTTACTTTTGCACTTCTACTTTTTCTTCTTTTCGTTCTGGTTCAATCAAGCTAATCACACGCCATCCTGCTTTAGGCTGAATACTGTTACCGTTGATAAAAGTATAGCTCTTACCTTCAGCGTTGATCGCAATGAGAGGTGTAGCGCGCTCACCATACTGTTTAATGTACTGCTCGTAAGTAAACTCTTCAGATAAACGGGTGGTTTTCACCATTGAGTCACGGGCAATGGCCGATGCTAAATACCCATAAGTAACGCCTTCATCGAACAGAGTAAGTTTTTTCGCGTATTGTTCGCTAACTTGGTGACTTGGTCGCGTAGATTGTTCGTTATTTGTCAGCGCCCATACTTTGTCTTTGCCCATCGTGTATTCAAAGTGATAAGCAATAAGTGGGTTAAGCTGTTTATAAGGCGACATAATCAGCACGGTCCCGAATGTATTCAGGTCAAGATGTCGTGCTGCATGGTCAGACATTGGGTTGCCAAAATATACTGGGATATCCTTCATACGCGCTTCTCTTATTGCGTCCCAGTTAGTATCTGCAATGGTAACGTCTAGCTTTTGGTTTATCATTTCCGTCGCTAAGGCGCGGTTGAATTTACTGCCACCGAAAATCAGATAGCCAGTTGGCGCAGGCGCTCTCACCTTAAGTAGCGACGCAACAGTGCGTGAAGTAAGGCTCTGTACTACCACTGTTGCAATAATCACCATAAAGACAATAGGAACGATAATACCCGCGCCTTCATAGCCAATTTCTTCAAGCTTTAAAGAGAAAAGGGCTGATACCGCCGCTGCAACAATACCTCGAGGTGCAATCCAGCTTAGCAAGGCTAATTCGTTTAACTTGAGTCCGGTACCAACGGAGGACGCCAATACGGACAAAGGCCGAGCCACAAACATAATGGCGGCAAGCACTACAATGGAGCCCCAACCTACATCCACTACCGATTGTAAGTTCAAACGCGTGGCAAGCAGAATAAATAAGCCTGAAATAAGTAAAACACTGAGGGTTTCTTTAAATTCAAGAATGTCTTCTACGTCTACGTCCTTCATATTGGCCAGTACCATTCCAGATATGGTAACGGCCAAAAGGCCAGACTCGTGCGCAACATAATTAGACGCTGCAAACACACCCAGAATAACGGTTAACACTGCGGTGTTAAGTAAATAGTGCGGTATCCAGTCTTTGCGAATAGACAGACCAAGCAGATAGCCAGAAGCGAGACCAAGTACGGAGCCAATTCCAATGGTTTTGCCAAACGCTATTAGCGTATGGGTAATGGCGGTTTCTTGCGATGCAACGATAAACTCGAAAACCAGTACGGCGAGCAGAGCGCCGATAGGGTCTATGACAATCCCTTCCCAGCGTAAGATATTGGCCAAATTCGTTTTCGGTCGCACGGTTCTGAGCATGGGTACTATAACCGTGGGGCCTGTTACGGTAACAATGGCTCCGAATAGGAAGGATAGCTGCCAAGTAAGATCAAGACTGTAGTGCGCTGCAGTGGCTGCGACAAGCCAGGTTACAACCACGCCCACAGAGCAAAGGTTTCGAACCATGTTACCGTGACCAGCGATGTCGCTGAACTTCAGCGTCAGTGACCCTTCAAAAAGAATAATGGCAACAGAGAGAGAAACGACAGGAAACAGCAAATCACCGAATAAGTCGTCCGCGTTGAGCACGCCAAAAACAGGGCCAACCACAATACCGACAATTAACAACGGTAAAATAGCAGGGAGCCTAACCTTATAGGCTAAGTATTGGCAGGTAATTGACAGCAATCCAACTGCAACGAGTGAAAGAAGCGGGTCTGACAAAGTGAGTCCTTAACGTGTTGATATTATTCCATGGTATATCAGCCTAAACATTTGTCATACAGAGACTTTAGGCCAACCTATGTTTATAGCGATATACGCTTGGGCTAAAAGTTTAGACCAATAGACCTTATTTAGTGCACTAAAATGCATGTTAGAGAGTGGTAGGTTTGATATTATTCGTCACTTATCGTTCTTTTCGGAGCCTTTCATTGAACACTCACTTTAAATTCGCGGCTTTATCAGCATCGCTTGTACTAGCATCGGCATGCGCAGTTCAATATCCCATCCCTTCTGCACAGTTACAAATAAAAAATATCGTTGAGTTGCCGGAAGAACTTTCAGAAACATCGGGTCTATTTTGCGAAACGGACGGCATGTACTCATTAAATGACTCAGGTAATGCTCCCATCATTTATCGTATAAATTACCAGGGTGAAATTATTGAACGAACGCGCTTACCGCTCACCAATAAAGACTGGGAAGCAATAACCGCTGACGCTTCATCGTTTTACATTGCGGATGTGGGAAACAATAAAGGCAAAAGAGAGCAGGTCGAAATACATAAAGTAAACCGCTCAAATGTGAATGACATCACCTCTATTACGTTGAAATACGAGGGTAACGACGCTTCGAATAACATTCCTTATGCACATGATTTTGACTCAGAGGCGATGGTTAAGCATGGCGATGACCTGCTTCTTTTTTCTAAAAGTTGGAAAACTGGTATAACCCATATCTATAAAGTGAACGAAGACGAAGCTGAGCAAACCATTAGTACGTTTGCTTCCATTGATGGACTGCCGGGCGTGGTAACTGGGGTAGACTTCGATCAGCACCAAAATAGGTTTGTTATCACCGGCTATAAATCAGATCCATTTGGAAACTTTGCTACTTTCATGGCTCAAGTATCAAGCGACTTTGCCCTTCTTGATGTATGGCCGCTTGAGCAATATAAACAAGTTGAAGGCATATGCGTGGATAATAGCGGCACATATTGGTTCAGCGAAGAAGCTACGGAAGGGCGCAAAGCATCGTTGTCTAGCGCCAGAGTAATGCCATAACAAATAGCGCCATAACAAGTAGTGCCAAAACAGGTAACGCCGTAACGAGCAACGCCATAAAAAAGCGAGCTGATTGAAGTCTGGCAGCCAATCCCCCCAAGCTTATTCACGATTGTGAATAAGCGCTCTTTCATTGTCAGCAGCTGTTCTTTTAAAGTTATCTTTTAGTCGATGTTAGTAAAATGGCTAATACCCAACTGCCTACATTCCTGTCTATACTGAAATTGTGATCGAATAAGTTGTAGCCAACCACAATTTGAGAGGCAGCGAAAAATGAGACGTTTAAACCAGTCCTTTTTAGCAATGTGTGTTTGCCCATGTCTATTAATGGCAGATGCAGCTAATGCCTCTGTGGTTGAAAAGGCTCAGCAATGGCTCAACAAATATTCGGACAGCGACGATACCTTCTCTTTGACCCTCACCAAAAATAAGATTAAATTCAAAGGCTGTAAGCAGAAGCAGTATCAATTAGCGTTCAGCCAAAAACTGGCACCTATGTTCAACGTCGAAGCCATTGTGCATTACAATAAAGGTCTGCTTGACTACGGAGTTTTGTCACAGCGTGTCAGAAGTCATGAATTTGAAGTAGTTAGCTGGTGGGATAGAGGTGATTATCGGTTGGGGTTAAGTCATAAAGTACGCCCCCGTCATGAGATGAGTATACCGGTTGCCGACACAATTCGTCTGCCTACTAGCACATCAGCTGGCCTTTACGTAGAAATTCCATTCAATGAAGACAAGCACCTTCTTACTGTTGGTGCTATGAGAGAGTCGTGGGAAAGTGAAGGAGCATCAATGCAATTGCCATGGCGCTCCAGCCGTGACAATCAAGTAAAAGTAGAATACGCCATCACTTTCTAAATGGTGGCGCATAAGGTTGTGTTATCTCACCGCTTTGCCATTCATAAGACATAAGTAAACTTAAAGCTTAAATCTGCTCACTTCAGACGATAGCTCTTGTGCCAGTTCGTCGAGCTTGTCACTCACGCTAACCAATATCTTAGTCGCATTCAGGGTTTCTTCACTTGATGCACTAATGTCATTAATGTTTCGACTGATATCTTCAACCACAGTAGCTTGCTCTTCCGTAGCCGTCGCTACTTGCGTGTTCACATCATTAATGTGAGCAATCTCTTCGGCGATATCTTGAAGCAGTTTGTCTATTTCATTGGTTGCGGTTACCACATCGGTTGTGCGTGCGCGACTTGACTCCATTTGCGAAACGGCAGATTTAGAGTCTTGCTGGAACTTATCGATCTTCACCTGTATTTCATCAGTCGCTTGAGCGGCACGTTGTGCAAGTGTTCGCACCTCATCAGCAACGACTGAGAAGCCTCGGCCGTGATCGCCAGCCCGAGCTGCTTCTATAGCAGCATTTAGCGCAAGTAAATTGGTTTGCTCTGAAATACCTCGAATTGTATCGAGGATACCGCCAATGGCTGCGGTGTGTTCATCTAGCGATTGAATAACCCGAGACACATCTTGAATTTGACCCGAGAGACCGTTTATCGCGTGTACTGCACGTTGGGTAATTTCTCGACCGTGAGCGGAATTAGTTGTAGCTAGATTTGCATTTTGCGCAGCATGGGTAGCTGACTGGGCTACTTCATTTACCGTACTGCCCATCTCTGTTAGCGCGGCTGCCGCCTGTAAGGTTTGATCGCGCTGGCTCTTGGTAGAGTTTTCTGTTTGATGAGACTGCTTCGCAACATCTTGTGCTGACGCCTTTAGTGCGTGACTTGTTTTCGCCACTTGCGAAATGGTGCCGTGAAGGTGATCAATAAAGTTATTGAACCCTTCCACTAATCGGGCAATTTCCTTTTGTTCTGGCATAGGAATACGAGAGCGTAAGTCGCCTTGTCCTCTGCCAAGCTGCTGGAAAACATCGGCCAGTGATTCAAGTGGTTTGGTAAGCGTGCCTGCTAGCCAAATACCAATAAGCGCGAAAGCGCCTGCTATCACCAAAGCCCAAATAATAATCTGGCGACTGCCTGCATTTAGTGATGCGTAAAGCTCATGCTCGGGTACTTGTGCAACCACGTACCAACCGGCTTTTTCCACATAGGTACTGGCAAACAGTTGCGTGTCGCCTGTTGAATCGCTGGTGGACATGGCAAAGCTCTGACGATTGAGTAGTCGCCCTGATGTGCTTGAATCGCTTATGGACGCTAACTTAGCCTTTCCTAATAACTCGGTATTGGGATGCGCGATAATGGTGCCGTTTCCGTCAACAAGAAAGACAAAGCCGGTTTGCGCAATTTTCACCGCATTGATGATATCTAGCAGCTCATCGACCGATTTAGCGACACCCGACATACCTCTGCCGTTTACTTGCTGGTAATTCGCAAAAAGTCGGTAACCTTGACCCGGTTCGTTGTATAGGCTTAGTGAAATTGGTTCGCCGCTATTTTTGTAAGCGAAAAACCACCCATCAAATTCATCGTTTTGTAGCACCCGCAAGAAACCATCTTGGTTCCAATATTTGTAGGTGGTTCTGTCTACAAATGAGGCTACCGTTAAATCGTTAAATTCAACGATATTACTTAAATAGCTAAGGAGACGGCGTTCGCCAGCGCTATCTGCGCCTGCCGACGACCAGGCAAGAATGTCGGGGTTAGAAGCAATGCCGTGAGCAACGGTAAGCATTACACTTGCTTCCCTGTCCACTCGGTTACCAACCTGTTTAAGTAATGAAGGAAGCTGAAGTTCTTCCATGTTCTCTTTAACGAGGTCACGGGCAATCCATTGGCTAATAGAACCTACAAGAATAGCAGCAGCGAGCACCGCCACAATAAGAGAAATAATGAGTTTTTGTTTTATACTGAAAGTCATGACTTTCGACCACGTAAGTTAATGCTGAAATTTATGATCAAGGGTGACGTGGCATTGCAGGCACAGCAACGTCTGATAATGAGTCCTAGGCGGGTCAGTACTACTCTCTGATTCTTACGCTAGTGCTATTGTTATTTTTAAAGCGCAGACAAGTTATCGACCTTTTCCCTGCAAGGTTTATACTTTTTGCTAGGGCAAAGAGATTGTGAAGCATAATTGACCAATAGGTCAATAGAAAGATGAGGCTTTACAAAAACGTCAGTTACAAAAAAGCCCTCTGCTTTACGAAGAAAACAAGAGGGCAAATGGCGTACTGAAGCTAAATATTTAATTAGCCACAGCTAGGGCCTGTTGCTCTTTGATGTACAGCGAATAACAACAGGACCTAGGAAGGGTAAGGACGTTAACTTACTCTTTGCTTTCCTTAGGAATAGGGAAACCACGGTCACGCATCAATGCGTCTACCTTGGCGTCACGACCACGGAACTTGCGATATGCTTCAGCTGGATCCATTGCGTTACGTACGGCGAATAGGTATTTCACTAAGCGATCGCCTACTTCTTTATCGTAGAAACCACCCGGTGCTTCCATAAAGGCTTCTGCTGCGTCAGCAGTAAGAACCTCTGCCCACATGTAGCCGTAATAGGCCGCAGCATAACCTTCACCCGAGAACACGTGACCGAAGTGAGGTGAACGGTGACGCATAACGATTTCTTCTGGCATACCAAGCTTCTTAAGCTCTTCACGCTCAAAAGTATCAGGGTCAATCTTGCTAGGATCGGTAGTATGATACTTCAGATCCATAATGGCAGAAGCCATGTACTCAGTGGTTTTGAAGCCTTCATTGAAGGTTGAGGCCTTCTTAATCTTCTCAACTAGTTCTGCTGGAATTGGCTCGCCTGTTTCATGGTGAACCAGATAGTTGTTGATTACCTCATCGGTGGTCAACCAGCGCTCTAATAACTGAGACTGGAACTCAGTGTAATCGCGTACGCCAGAATGCGAAGACGGGTATTCTACGTCAGACGCTAAGAAGTGAAGAGCATGACCAAATTCATGGAAGTAGGTTTCAGCATCATCCCACGAAATAAGTGTAGCTTCGCCATCAGCACCTTTCACGAAGTTCGAATTGTTTGAAGACAATACGGTCTTCTTGCCATCGAACGTGGTGTAAGAGCGATACGTCGTTGCCCAAGCACCAGAGCGTTTACCTTGGCGTGAGAATGGGTCAAGGTACCAAAGACCGATATGCTCACCGCTGTCTTTGTCAGTTACTTCCCATACTTTCACGTCTTCGTGGAAAACGGGTACTTTGCCTTCTTCAACAGGTGTGAAGTTGAAGTTGAACAAGCGACCTGCAACGTAAAACATCGCTTCGCGCAGCTTATCAAGCTGTAAGTACTGCTTTACTTCGTTTGAATCTAGGTCGTACTTCGCTTGGCGCACTTTTTCTGCATAGAAGCGGTAGTCCCATGGCGCAATAGTGATGTCTGCACCTTCTTCATCGGCAATGGCCTGCATGTCGGCCACTTCTTCTTCAACGCGAGCAATAGCGGCAGGCCATACTTTCATCATCAGATCCATGGCGTTTTCTGGGTTCTTCGCCATACGATCTTCTAAACGCCACTGTGCGTAATTTTCGTAACCTAACAGCTCAACGCGCTCATCTCGAAGGGTTAGGATGCGCTTGATAATGTCATTGTTATCAAACTCGTCGGCATTGTCACCGCGGTTGTAGTAAGTACGCCATACTTTTTCGCGAAGCTCTCGATTGGTTGAGTAGGTCAAGAACGGGTCCATAGACGAACGCGTATTGGTAATCGCATACTTACCTTCTTCGCCGCGAGACTCTGCTGCCGCTTTAGCTGCCTTTACGAACGAAGCGGGTAGGCCGTCAAGCTGGTCTTCAGTAATATAAGTAACGTAGTTTTCTTCGTCTGCTAGCACGTTGTTAGAAAACTTGGTGTGCAGCGTAGCAAGTTCTTGGTTAATTTCAGCATAGCGCTTTTTCGCTTCGCCATCTAACGTTGCACCGTTGCGCGCGAAGCTGTTGTAAGTCATCCACGTAATACGCTGTTCTTCTGGCGTGAGCGATTTCAGTTCATCAGACTCGTACACCGTTTTCACTCTTTCAAAGAGTTTTTCATTTTGCGTAATTTGAGTGAAGAAGGCTGACAGTTTTGGTGACATCTCGGCCTGAATTTCGCGGAATTCAGGGCTAGACTTGTTTGAGCTCCAAATGCCGTAATACGTGAATACGCGTCCAAGCTCTGCACCTGCGCGCTCCATTTCAACAATGACGTTTTCAAACGTTGGTGGCGCTTCGTTATTTGCGATGGCTTCGATCTCTTTAAGATTCAGTTCCATGGCTTTTTCTAGCGCAGGCTTCAAATCTTCCAAATTCATTTTATCGAAAGCAGGCACGCCACCGTACGGGCCTTTAAACTCTTGAAGCAGCACGTTATCAAACTGTGCTTGTTGAGATGTCGCTGTATTTTGTACATCTGTGCTGGTGGTCTCAGGTGCTTTTTGTTCTGAACATGCACCGAGTGCAACCACAACCGCCATAGCGGTGAGTGATGATTTAAATTTACCCATGAGTTTTCCTGTCTGTTTTTATCTATACGTTTTATGACAAAAACCATCTTAAGATAATGTAAAAATAAGTTAAATGCTCTTTAACGTAATTCCTTGCAGCACAGCGGTTTGAAGAGAAATCGCGCTGATATGCAATTCGTCGAAATTGGTCAAATTTTGATTGGCTTTATGCTGGTTGGAAATTACACTGCGCGCGTTCTGAATAGCTGTCTTCCGCAGCTCGTAAACCACTGACTTTTTTACTGTGATCATCATGTTTGAATTACTTCTTCACGCGTTTCCCGTTGCATTCGCTTTGGCCTCCTTTTGGTCGAACACTGAGCGTAAATTACTGCTACTGAATTTAGGGTTATGTATTGCTATTGGCTCACTTTTGGTTTTCGAGCAAGCGTGGGGAGGAGCCGTAGTAATTACGGTGGCAGGGCTGAGTACCAGTTATCGTTTAATAAAACAAAAACTACTGTCTCCTGTGGCAACCTACATTACATTAATCTCTATGATGGTTATTGTGCTGACGGTGAATAACCTAACCGGTAAAACATCGTTAGTTGAAGCTATGCCGGTGTTAACTTTTATGGCATACCGGTTTGGTGAACTTCACTGTAAGGAAGCGGGTTTAAGGGTATGCATGATTATTGGCTCCATCAACTTCACTGCGTACGGAATAATTACGCAAACGTGGGGATTAGCAATTACTGAAGCCCTGTTTGCAGCCTCGAACCTGTGGTATTACATGAAGCTAAGACGTGCCATGCGCACCAGCCCTGTTTGAAGCGTAAAGTAGTTAATGTCAGACCGATAACTGCACTAACCTAATGACAAGAAAGTGGACGTATTGAAACCGTTGCTTGTATTGAAACCATAGCCGCTTTGTGATTTATTGCGTCTTTAAAGGGAATCAAAATTTCACAGGGAAGACGATGCAACGCAAACCCATCGACAAGGCACTATTTCTTGGTGTTCCAGTGTTTCTACTGGCTCTTTTTATTTTAAATATCACTGCAGAAGGTGAAGTTAAACTAGCGGCTACCCTAGGTAGTGTTGGGCTATGTATAGGCTTTTTCTCTTATTTAAGAAGCAGGCGCTTCGGTAATAGATATCCCATTGAAAAATTGATAGAAAAAGATGGTGATTTTGTGGTGTTTCATTTTTTACAGGGACTTGATCGCCAGCCCCTCAGGGTGAACGCCAATACTATCTATGCGCTGAATTTTTCTCACCATTACCTTGGAGTCATTTTGGAAAGCGGCAACGGTAAAGGGTTTGACTTTCACTATCCTCATAAGGAAGCCGTAATAAAAGCGAGACTTCAAGAGGTGCTTGGTGATGATGGATTTAACAACGTAAAAAAGAATGTCTAAATAAAGCGAAAAAAGTGTAAAGCAAAAAAAGTGTAGAGCGAAAAACAGTGTAAAGAGAAGCCCGAAAGTAATGTTTACTCGCGGGCTTTTTTAATTTATCACTGTAAAGACTTACGCAAACACCACGGTCTTATTTCTATGAATAATCACGCGGTCTTCTAAGTGGTAGCGCACGCCATGAGCTAATGCCGTTACTTCACAATCTTTACCCTTACGCACCATATCAGCTGCACTGTCGCTGTGACTAATACGCTTAACGCTTTGCTCAATAATAGGGCCTTCATCTAAATCTTTAGTTACGTAGTGACAGGTTGCGCCGATTAACTTTACGCCGCGATCATAGGCTTGCTGGTAAGGCTTAGCACCTGCAAAGCTCGGCAAGAAGCTGTGGTGAATGTTAATGGCTTTACCTTGCAACTCTTGGCAAAGCGTATCAGGTAAAATCTGCATAAAGCGGGCAAGCACGGTCAAATCAATTTTGTATTCTTGAAGTAAAGTCGTGATTTGCGCAAAAGCGGCTTCTTTCCCTAACGCTTTAAAGTCTACCCAATGGAAAGGGACTTTGTACCAGTCTGCAAACTGTTTCATTTGCGGGTGGTTGCCAATAATAACCGGAATATCACAGTGTAGTTCGCCTGTGTGCCAGCGGTGAAGCAGGTCAACTAAACAGTGAGACTCAAGGCTGGCAAGCAGAGCGACGCGCTGTTTTTTGCTGGAGTCGCTCAGCTTCCAGTTCATCTGATATTCGTTAGCAAGCGGGGCGAATTCTTTAACAAAGCTTTGATGATCTAACTTTAGCGAGTCGGTGCTAATTTCATGGCGCATGAAAAAGCGGCCGGTTTGTAAGTCAGTGTGATGGCTTGCTTCAACGATGGTAGCGTTATGGTCGGCCAAAAATTGCGACACGCTGGCAACGAGCCCAATTTGGTCTGGGCAGTCTATTACTAATCTAAATGTTTGTTGCATTTGGGCAGTTTGAATAAAAAAACAGGCTTTCTTTTTACCTGTGCCGCCATGCGTTGTAAAGGCGGCGCGCTACTTTAAACCAGCTTAAATTGCTATAACTCATAATCACACGAGGTCTTAAGCTCAAAAGGTGCGAGTCAAATGGACATCAGTTTACCCAAGTTAGCACGGTATTGCGTTTGCCTTTATTCGTCTGTTATCCCTCGGCGCAGCTTTTCTCTCACCGACATATTGTGTTTTAACGGCCAAGACTGGCGGATAGGGTAGACTACCCCTTGCGGTGTAGAGACAGACTCAAAAAGGTGAAATGCCGAAACGTGAACGTCTACATTGGGGCTGTAAAGGGGAAGAGGCAAGCTCGACGTAGCCTTTCTGACAAGTGTAACGTGAGGCTTATATTCTCTGCTTTCTACCTCTATTGCCGCCTTGCGGGCTGCTTTTCGCGACAATTTGGCGAGTTCACCTAGCGCCTTTGGCGCATCTGTCGGCGAAGCGAAGAGTATCTTAGGACCGTTCCATAATCCCGTCGCATCGAGGGTTAGAGAAAAGGGTTCGCTCACAAGCTGATCGAGTTCATACACCAACGCTTCGTGCTGCCGATGATTTATCTCACCTAAAAAGCTAAGCGTTATGTGGAAGTTCGCCGCCGGCACTGCGTACGGTTGCGCGGGTCCTTGGCTATTGGTGTGCTCGTAGCGCGCATTGGTAGACTTTCGAGAACGGGTATACTCGCTTTTTACCCATTGACGGGGCATAACTTCAGGCAATGCCTGTTGGCGCCAGCTATCTAGAGCAAGTTTTTCTGTGGCGCTAAGATCTAAACCAATAAAGCTTCGCATAGCTTTCCTCCTTCCAATTTGCCCTTTAGCTTGTACATCACGTTAATGTCCATATAAACCTAAGTTTATCATGGCGCTACCTGCGATTTCCAAAACAAGACGCAAGTATTGAGCTATTTGCCAAATCTAAAAAAATAGCAGTGAGGTTCGGGTGCATTGCTCAAATCAGGTACACTATACACATCAACTTATAACACCTTTATGCCCTTTATGTTACAGCCGTTTTCTCACTTACCCGCTTATGAACTCGTTACGCCGCTTGAAGAAGCTGTAGCCGATAGCAACGTCATCATAGGGGCTCCTCCGGGCGCGGGAAAGTCCACCGTACTTCCTTTGTCACTGCTGAAATCATCGCTTAAAGGAAAAATATTACTTATGCAGCCACGGCGCGTGGTGGTGAGAAACCTTGCGGACTACTTAGCTAGGCAATTAAATGAAAATGTGGGCGAAACGGTTGGCTATCGCATTAAAGGGGAGTCGAAAACATCGTCTGCCACTCGGCTTGAGATCATAACCGAAGGGGTGCTGACTCGCATGATTCAGCAAGACCCTGAGCTTGATGGAGTAGCCGCTATCGTCTTCGATGAATTTCATGAACGCAGTATTCACAGTGACTTCGGTTTGGCACTAGCGCTTGAAGTACAGTCTGGGCTTCGCGATGACTTACGATTAGTTGTAATGTCGGCTACCTTGGATGTAGCACCCCTTCAAATGTTGCTCAATGCGCATAGCGTGCCGCCAGTGGTAAACTTGAATACGCAAGGGCGCATGTTTCCCGTTGACATCCGCTACACACAAGATGTGCAGGCGCATGAGTTAGTACCCAAAACCTGCAATATCATAAAGCAGGCCGTAGGCGAACACGACGGTGATATTTTGGTTTTCCTTCCTGGGCGAGGAAGCATCAATGCTGTTGCCAAAGAAATAAAAGGGTTAGCTGAGAGTGCGGACATGGCCGTTCACATGCTCTATGGAGCGTTAAGTAAATCTGTGCAACAAGCCGCTATTACGCCAGACCCGCAAGGCAGACGAAAAGTCATATTATCTACCAATATTGCTGAAACGAGTCTTACCATTGAAGGCGTGACGGTGGTTATTGATAGCCTATGGGAAAACAGTGCTCAGTATCATCCGTCCAGTGACATAACTGCGCTTACCCAGCAGCGCATTTCGCAAGCATCCGCCATTCAAAGAGCGGGGCGCGCGGGGCGTGTAATGGCCGGAACCTGCTATCGTTTGTGTAGCAAAAGCAGCTTCGAGCGTTTGGCCAAACACAATGCGGCGCAAATTGAAAAGGAAGACTTAAGTAGCTTTTTGCTTGATACCTTAGCCTGGGGCAGTAGCCCAGATACCTTGGCATTGTTGACGAAGCCTACACAAGCGCAGCAACAGGTTGCACAACAAAAGCTTCAGCGCGTTAACGCTATCTCACAATCCAGTATTACTCCCTATGGAAGAGCGTTGGCCCAGTTACCTTGTCAACCTCACTTAGCCCATTTATTACTCACCATTAAACAAGGAGTTGATGGACTTAGTGCCGATATAAACGACGCGCTTCGCCACGCTGCTCCCTTTGTTGTGGCTCTTAGCGAGAGTAATATCAGTGTAGGTGGCGCAACAAATGTCGTGGGTGCGCTGCTCCACGCCAATAGCAACACGCGCAGTCAGCTTACACAGCAAGCTACCCGTTATGCGCGCTACGTGCAAAATAATGATGGAAAAGCACAACGCTTTAAGCCTGATATTAACGAACTAGACGAGCAAGCCCTTGGGCTTTGTATCGCTATCGCATTTCCTTTGCAGGTGGGCTATAGGCGCAGTGCGTCAGATAAATCGGCAGAGAGCTCGAATACAACAAACGGTAAGCCTAAGACCGGTATAGTCGAATACAAACTGGCAAGTGGCAAAGGTGCAGAGCTCACTGCTGCTGGTAGTGCGTCCATTTCTAATGAGAGTGAAAATGGCGATGGACCATGGCTGGCAGTGCTCGACGGGCAGCTGATAAAAAGCACGGTGGCAATACGCTTGGCACAGCCTGTACATGAACGCGGGTTGAGTTTAGCGTTCCCTGACGCATTCAGCGAAAAGCGCAGCGTTATTCTTAACAGCGATACTGGGGTAATGGAAGCCAGAGTAAGTACGGGCTTTTATGAGATAACGTTAAATAGCACACCGGTTTCTGGACAGGAAAAAAGTCGTGAAAAAGCATTCTGGGATGATGCGTTATGCAACGCATGGTTCGCCTATCTTGATGCACTTCCTCTATCAAGCTGGCCGCTTTCTGACGCAGACTGGCAATGGTGGCGAAGAGTGGCAATGGCTGGGAAGCTCAATTTGCCACAAGACAAAGCCTTCGATGAACCCGATCCGTGGCCGTTGTCATTGAGCGCTCTCGTGCACCAGGCCAAAGACAGTTTAGCGCCCGTCTTAAAAAACTGTAAAAACATCAAAAACCTTAAGCAGTTACCGTGGAAAACAGCCTTGAATAATGGTCTTTCTTGGCCTCAGCAAGATGCCTTAGCCACACTCTTGCCAACTCACGTGACTATTCCAACGGGCAGAGAGGCTAGCCTGGATTATCGCGATAATGGAGATGTGGTGCTGTCGGTCAAAATGCCAGAGTTATATTCTCAAGGCACGCCATTAACGATAGCGGGTGGGCGAATTACCGTTGTATGTGAGCTGCTGTCGCCAGCAGGTAGGCCATTGCAAACCACCAGTGATTTAGCCGCCTTTTGGCATGGCAGTTATAAGGAAATACAAAAAGAAATGAAGGGGCGCTATCCAAAGCACTTTTGGCCAGATGACCCCGCAAATGCATCGCCGACCAGCAAAACAAAAAAGCATATGTAGCGCGCTGATACGGCTACACAAACCATCGTTTTCAGGTGATTTTTATTTATTTTAAACAAGAGAAGTATCTATACGCCATTTTCCTTTATGCCAGTTTCGTACACAGTATGTTTTTTACGACAGTGGTCGTACGCTGAAACTTGCGCTAAGTTGGAGTATGAAACCTCACTCTTATTTACAGGTTAAACTCCGCAATGAAATTATCTTGTATTGCTACTGCTGCTTTTTTATTTGCTACTTCAATTAACGTTTACGCTCACGATTTTTGGCTAGAACCCACAGCATATCGTTCTCAAGAACCGAATTCGCTGGCATTGCAGTTTAAAGTGGGTCATAAGGAAGATACCTCTCATTGGAACCTTGCATGGGATAGAATAGTCGCGTTGCGCACCTACTCTTTTGACGGTGTGACTGATATGGCTGCCAGTGTTGTACCTAAAACCTCAATGCTGCCGGGCATGGCAAAAACAACCAAGCTCCCATCCGGTACTCACGTCATAGGGTTTGAAAGCTATCACGCCACAAGCACATTAAGAGCGAAGAAGTTTAATCAGTATGCAAAAGAAGAAGGCTTAACTGAGGTATTGGCGCACCGCAAGGTGAGGGGACAAAACGACATCGCCGGCAAAGAGCTGTACTCTAGAAAGGCGAAAACCATTGTGCAAGTTGGCGATGCGGTAACGAACAACGTATTAAAACCCATTGGCCACACATTGGAAATAGTGCCTCTTGAACATCCTTACAAGCTTGCAGGAAACACGCTATCTGTTCAGGTATTATTTAAAGGTAAGCCTTTGAGTAACGCGCTTATCGATGCGTATTCCTTGGTTGATCACAGCGCTAAAGAGCAAGCGGTTAAAACGGATAGTGAGGGCAAGGCGACATTTAAATTTGACGTCGAAGGACCTGTAATTCTGAATACAGTTTGGGGAGTCCCACTTACAAATAGCTCGGCTGCAGATTTCGAAACCTATTTTTCAAGCTTAACGTTTGAGTACTTTCAGTCACCAACAAAGTGAGTGGTTTACACCTTGTAGGCCACTGAAAATACCAAACAGTGAATGCGCGCCAGAAATGGCGCAGCATATATCAAATTTAAGAAGTCGTCGTTTCAAGGTCGATCTTAAGTGCAGCCATCACTTCAAGGCCTGGGAAACCATCTGCAATCATGTTGTTACTAATTTGGTAATTGCGAATGCCTTCACGGGTAGCGGGGCCAATAATGCCGTCAGGCTTACCCACATCAAAGCCCAAATCATTCAGCTTGCTTTGAAGGGCAATAATATCTTTGCGATTGTACGCAGGTAGATCCGGTAACGTGGCTTTAATGCCAGACGCGCCAGCGATGCGGTCGGCCAATACACCTACGGCAATGGCATAAAACTCTGAGTTGTTCCAGCGCATAATAACGCGGAAGTTTTTGTAGGCGATAAAGGCAGGGCCGTTGTGACCAGCTGGCACAATAACATAGGCGGTAGTATCGCCTTCGCCCAATTCAGAACCATCAGCTTTTTTCACGCCTTGGGCGTGCCATTCACTGAGAGATTTTCTATTTTTATAGCCTGACTCTTGATAGTCAAAGTTCTCCGGCAGTTGCACTTCACGACCCCAGCGGAAGCTGCGCTCCCAACCCAAGTTGGCAAGAAAGTTTGCCGCAGAAGACAACGCATCTTCTTCACTTGCCCACAAGTTTATTTGTCCGTCGCCATCGCCATCAATAGCGTAGTGGGTATAGGCCGAAGGCATAAATTGGGTGTGCCCCATGGCACCGGCCCACGAGCCAATCATGTCTTCTTTTTGCAGCTTCTCTCGCTCCATCAATTTCACAGCAACAAGAAACTCTTGAGTGAAGTAGGTGCTTCGTCGCTTATCACACGCTAAAGTGGCAAGCGAATCGAGTACCGGCATTTTGCCTTTGTAAGAGCCAAAGTTTGTTTCTAGCCCCCAAAAAGCAAGCAGATAATGAGGAGGCACGCCGTATTTTTCACTTAGCTTATGCAAAAGCTTGTCGTGCTTTGCATACATCTCTTTACCTTTTTCGGTACGCCAGTCGGTAACGCGCTTGCTGAAGTAGCCCGGAAAGGTTTGTACAAATTCTGGTTGGCTTCGGTCTAGCTCAATCACACGGTCTTGGTGAACAAGACGAGGAAACACATTATCGATAGTCTGCTGGCTAACCCCTTCCTGCTTGGCTTTATCAGCAAGCGCTGCGGTGCAGCTAGCGAATTGTTCATTGGCTAGCGCTGAATTCATTGTCGCACCCGCGAGAAGCAGCGCCATAGACGTGCGAAGTGACGGTCGAAGAAATGAGGCGTAAGACTTGGCCCCTTTAGGCGAACGAGTAGAGAAAAAAGAAGACTTAAATGAAGCTAAGCGCATAGTACGGTTCCTGTGTTACTTGCCAGCATGCTATCGCATTGTGACCGTGAAACGCGAGTAAAATTCATTTTAGTCCTTCAACATATTAGCGCCATGGGACGTTTCAGAAGTATACAAATTCGGAGTGTGCATATTTGGAAACAGTTGTTGAGAGGCGGCCTGAATGGTAATGTTGATACTATTAAAACTAACGTTTTAAAGGCGTTCGTTAAATCCATATCGCAATATGTGCGATGTCATCCTCAATGATCTTCATGGCGTTTTCACGTGGCAAAAAGACAGACAAAAGACAATCCATCTTCAAAAAGTAAAGCATCAAGCAATGGCAAAGGCTCGGCCAAGCGCTCGTGGTTTTTCAAACTGTTTTGGCGAGTCACTCTTATTGGTTTGGTTGTGCTTGGGGCGTATGCCTTCTACCTTGACGCCCAAATTAAGCATGCGTTCTCTGGAAATAAATGGGAAGTTCCCGCGCAGATCTTCGCCCGTCCGTTGGAAATCAGCAAAGGTGAAGAGATAACGCCCCAAGAAGTCATTGATGAGCTCATTTTGCTGGGCTACCGCAAGGTAACCTTTGCCGACAGTAGCGGTGAATATAGCTATCAAAATAAGGTGCTGACTGTACAGCGCCGCGCGTTTCAGTTTCCAGAAGGCGCAGAGCCTTTGCGTCATTTAGTGATAACGTGGGAAGGTGCACGTATTGGGGAAATTTATGACAAGTCGCAAGGCCGCCCGTATGGTTCTGCAAAGCTAGAACCCTGGTTAGTAACGCGCATGACAAGCGGGTCTCAAGAAGACCGTATGCTGGTAACGTTAGACACCATTCCTGAAATGTTGCCAAAAGCGCTAACCCTGGTGGAAGACCGCAATTTTTATAATCACCATGGCGTTGCGCCGCTTTCAATATTGCGGGCTCTAATGGCAAACATTGCAGCCGGACGAACGGTTCAAGGCGGCAGTACGCTAACGCAGCAGCTGGTTAAAAACATGTTTTTAACCCGTGAGCGCTCCATTGTGCGTAAGGCAAAAGAAGCCATTATGGCGGTGATCATTGATGCCCGTTACAGCAAGTCAGAAATTATTGAAGCGTACTTAAACGAAGTGTTTTTGGGGCAAAATGGCGATATGGCCGTACATGGTTTTGGACTTGCCAGCTATTTCTATTTTGACCGACCAGCTAACGAGCTAAGTACGCCCGAAATAGCCACGTTGGTTGCTATTATTAAAGGCCCATCTTATTACAACCCACGCAAATATGCTGAGCGCACGAAAGAGCGTCGTGATTTAGTGTTGCGCATGCTGTTTGATGAAAATGAAATTAGTCGTCAAGACTACGAACGTTTTGTGAATATGCCGTTAGGGCTCGCCAGTGGGGCTAGCTTAGCAAGCGGTAAACACCCTGCTTTCATGGAGCAGGTTCGTCGGGAACTCAATGAAATTCTGGCTGAGCCTAGCTTAAGAGATTCGGGCGTAAAAGTGTTTACAACACTTGATATCGTAGCCCAGCGCCGCGCTGAAAGTGCATTGTCGGGTACGCTAGACGGTTTGCAAAAAGACAGGAAAGTGCCATTACAGGGCGCAATGGTAGTCACAGATAGTGCAAGTGGTGAAGTACGCGCTATCGTTGGCGGAAAAGACTTTGCGTTCAAAGGCTTTAACCGAGCACTAGACGCAAAACGCCCTATAGGCTCGTTGATTAAACCTGCGGTTTACTTAACCGCACTAGAAGATCCAACACAATTTAACTTGGCAACGCCGCTTAAAGACGAACCCATTACCCTTGAAAGTCGAAATGGAAAAACGTGGTCGCCGCAAAACTACGATAAAGAGTTCAGAGGTCAGGTGCCTTTACTTCAAGGGCTAGTCGAGTCTTTAAATATACCTACGGTTAATTTAGGCATGCAGATAGGGCTTGATGCGCTAGCCGATACGATAGAGCGATTAGGGGTAACCACCCCCGTAGATAAAGTACCGTCGTTGACCCTTGGTGCTTTTGAATTGACACCATTTAGCACAAACCAAATGTACCAGACCTTATCAAATGATGGGCGTTACATACCTCTTCATACGGTGACTTCTGTAGTAACAGCAGATAACGCGCTGCTTTGGAAAAAGGCGGAGTTTTTTGCTCAGCGCACCGATGAAGCAGCAACCTATTTGCTCAACTATGCCTTGTATAAAGTAACCACCGAAGGTACTGCGAAGCGCATCGGTTGGAATTTTGGGAATGTGAATATGGCTGGCAAAACGGGCACCACTGACGATTACCGCGATAGCTGGTTTAGTGGCTTCGATAGAAACAATGTGGTTACGGTTTGGGTAGGCAATGATGACAACCAACCGGTTAATTTGACCGGTGCAGGTGGGGCCTTGCCCGTCTTTATAAACTACATGAAATCTCAGTCACCCAAGTCATTATCAAGGCGTTTCCCAAAAGGCTTAGGCATTGCACATTTTGACGCCAAGACCGGCGCGGTTGTGGTTGCAGGATGTGCTGGGAGTTTAAGCGTACCGGCTATTTTGGATGTGCTTCCTCCACCTCAACAAGATTGTTCAGGCCGTCCTGTAGACAAAGACAGCGACAAGGATGATAAAAGCTGGTGGGAACGGATATTCGGATGAAAAAACTCCAGTAAGAAGATAGAAAACACAATCACTTGGCTGGGATACAGTCCGTGCTTTCTATCTCCCTCTGGAGTAAAAGGCCCAGGGAAGGCAAATCTTTTAGCGGTAGTCGGTTAGGTTCCTATTTGTTTTTATTGCGTTTTCAGTGACCTTTCTGAAGGAATAGGCGCGCTGTTGAAAACACCAGCGCACTGACTACAAACGCAATAACCGGTCCGAGTACCACCATAAATAGGGTTGCGGCGGTTAACATGTGCATTCTCCTTATGCGTCGTTATCGTCTGAGCTGATAGGCTCAATCGGCGTAATAGTGATGTCAGCAACCAATGCATTTGCTTCTTTTACTTCTGGCTCAAACGTATGGCTTGCAGTTAACACGTCATAAGTCACGCCTAGGTCCAAGTTCTGCTTTACGTCATGCATGGCGCTTTCAACGATGAAATCTGTATGCGAAACAATGTTGTTCTGAGTGTCGTCAGCGAACGCTGATGCGCCCAATACGCTAGTTGCTAAAGTTAGTGCAGTGAAAGTTTTGCGACCGATAAACATAGTAATCTCCAAAAATTAAGTTAGACACTGCACTTGAACATACTGCGTGGCAGCTATCATGTTGCTAAAGGTTTCGATAATAAGTCGTTATCAATTAACAATTAGTTTATAGCGAGGGATGTGCCAACTCGTAAAAATAAGGTAAGTATATGAATTTAATGAATTTTAACTTTTAGTAAAAAATAAAGGTGGAATTGAGGAATTAAAGAAATACTAAAATTTAGCGAATTTAGTGTAGAGGTGGTCAAAATGACTAACGCAAATTTTTTAACACTTGCGCAGCGATACTGGTGACCATGAGAAAGGTCAGAAAAAGGGGCGCTAGTCTATAAAGAAGAGCGGCGCCGCCAATGTATAAAAGAGTGAATAGGTCTAGGACGCTTTACTTCTAAATTGTGAAACCATTGTCACTACTAGCGCAATGATCACACCAGCAGCAATACCAACAACACCATCAGCAAGTATAGACATAACCAGCGATGCGTCTGGGATAAGTGCGGTAAACCAGTCGGTAATAACGTGCAAAAAGCCAATGCTGTGGGTGAGGATGCCACCACCGACTAAAAACATAGCAACAGTGCCTACAACCGCAAGGGTTTTCATTAATGCGGGGGCGGCAACTAATAACGCTCTGCCAATAAATCGTTGAAGGGTGTTCATTGAACCTGTTAACGACTTGCGAAGCATGTAAAGCCCAACGTCGTCCATTTTAACTAGTGCCGCTACCAGCCCATAAACGCCAAGGGTAATCGCTAAGCTTAGTGCTACTAGTACACCAATTTGCGTAGTAAGTGTTGCATCGGTCACTGTGCCTAATGCAATTACAATAATTTCAGCAGACAGTATAAAGTCAGTGCGTATAGCGCCTTTAATTTTATCTTTCTCAAACGCTACCATATCTACATCTTCGTGGGTAAGCGCTTCTATTCTGGCTTCTCGTGTTTTTTCTTCATCTTCGTGGGGAAGATATTTGTGTAGCAGTTTTTCTGCACCTTCAAAACATAAATATAACCCGCCCAGTACCAAAAGGACGGTTATAAGTGAGGGCACAAAAGCACTGATGGCTAATGCCGCAGGAACCAATATTGCTTTATTAATAAGTGAGCCTTTTGCTACTGCCCATACAACAGGTAGCTCTCGGTCTGCTTTAACGCCTTGGACCTGGTCGGCGTTTACCGCTAAATCGTCGCCCAAAACGCCCGCTGTTTTTTGCGCAGCGACTTTCGACATGGTTGCGATGTCGTCCATTAACGTTGCTATATCATCAAGTAGGGCAAGTAAGTTAGCTGCGGCCACGTCGAATATCCTTTGTTATGTATTACAGTTAGAGTAATCCCCAGTAAATAGCAGCTTAGCGTACTTAAAACATGGGTGATATACAATCAGGAATAATGCCGATAAATCACAATTCGTTTTAGGCAATTTTCAGGGCTATCACCAACAGAAAAGGCGAACTCAGAGGAAGTGTGAGTTGAGAAGAGCACGCTCGTGCTCTTCTCATGTTGAAGTTAATTACCCCAAATGCTGTTTACCAGTTCTGGATGATCAACAAAAGGGTTTCGATTGTTCTGGAAATTGAAGGCAGCGTCATTCCTATCGATTTCCTTTTGGCTTACAGGGTCTTGAGAATGCCAGCTTAAAAGCAGAGTTAAGAACCAGCTTTCGAATACTTGATCACTCGTACCATTCAACACTGCGTCGCCATAGGTGCTATTCGTTTCCCAATTTGCAATGACGTTTTCATAACGTGTCGCCATGTAGAAATACGCTCTAGCGAAGTCACCTTTGAACTCGTCGATGGGCTCAAAAACGGTGCCTGTATAACCAGAAGCAGAAGAGCCCGCGCCCAGTTTGGAACCATTCGATGACGTATAAGTAGCACTTGCGACATCACCGTACGGATAGCTACTTCGGCGACCGTTAACGTAGCCGTCGGTTGCAAAAACGTGATGAACATCAGTATTCATCGGCGAGACTGCACCGCCAAACCAGCTGCGCGGGAAGGCGTGTTCGCGGTTATAGCAACTGCCTTCTCCACTATAGCTGCCACACTGGTCAGAACCAGCCGTGTAGCTGTAAGCGTCACTACCATTTGGGTTTTCTGAATACATGTCCAAAATGGAGCCGTCATTTTCATAGTAGCTGTCGCTTGTGTATGAAATATAGAATGTCCAAAGGTCGCCATAGCTTTGTGTATTATGATTTTTGATAATGTTGTAAAGCTCGGTTTTTAACGCATAGCCTGACAGACCGTTGGCACTTGCATAGTAACCAGTGAGTTCTGATGAACCACCACCACTGCCGCCGCCACTCGTTGTACCAACGCTAAAGCTGGTGCTTTCACTCGCGCCGAAAGAGCCGCCATTAGCAACAGACACGCCCTCTATTAGCAAGTTATAGCTGCCAGAGCCATAGGAGCAGCAAATTCCATCGCCATAGGCATCACTAATGGTAAAGGTATATTCTCCATCAGTAAGGCAAACCGCTTCAGTATAACTTTGGTTGCTAGCGTAGCTGCTGCCAGAGGCTTCAACTTGGTTGTTTGCGTTAGTTATTTGCCAACTGGTTTCGCTGCCGTAATTGTCGGTAGTTAAGTTCAAAACGCCTGAATGGCTAGCACACGTGCTTCCACCGCCGTTATTGCCACCTGACCCAAGCGTAGTCGGCTCGAATGCGTCTACATAGACGGTTTCTGACCCATCAAAGCCCGTCTGATCATAAAAGCGTAACCCCACCTCAATCTCTTTTGACGCTGTAGCGGAATAAGAGAAAGTAAGCTGTTGCCAGTTTCCAGTTAATGAGTTGTCAGAATAACCTTGATAACCGTCTACATATAGGCGTGCTTTTACAGCACCTTCAGTGTGATATAGCCTCACTGAAAATTCATAATTTTGACCGGCGGTTACATTGATTGTCTGACGGAAGTCAGTTGAACCTTGCGTTGTCGTATTGACGGTAACTGCAGCAGACTTGCTTCCCGAGAATGAGTAGGCCGGGTTTTCAGCTACACTAATGCCGGAGTCGATAGTTGACCATGAATTAGGTGCGCCAGACGTCCATGTTTCAAAGTCTCCATTGGAGACCTGACCCATGGCGATAGCGGGTAACAACGCACTTGCCAAGCCGACTATTTGACGTAAGTTTATATTCATTTATTTTCCGTTATTGTCTTTATTTTAAATGTATATTTATTCCTTAAACGTAGTATTCGACGCCTTCCTAGGCGTATCAAATATTGCACGTATTTGTGACAAAATGAATAAAAGTGCTTAATCTAACGGCAGAGAGTACTGAGTTAACGGCAAGGAAATAGATGCAAATAAGCGGTGAGTTAGGCAAAAGATCAGTACTACCTATTATGGACTGTTGGGAGCAATAAAATGACTGACAGCCCAATTCCATCGCTATCCGTACGCTCATATACGAAGCAAACGTGCCGCCATAAACACAACTACTTTCAGTTAGTGCTGCCCATCAACGGACATATCTTGATAGAAATCGATAATTTTAGCGGGCGGGTAGGCGTAGGCGAAGGCGTATGCATAGCGCCGAATGAGGTCCATTATTTTAGCGCTAACGAACTGTCAAAATTTATTGTGGCGGACTTGGAGTATGTGCCAGTTAATTTAAATGACAGGTTGCACCCGATATTTCAGGTAACGTCCGCATTACAGGCGTTTTTATCGTTTGTAGAGATTCAAATTAGCCAGTTTGCTGACCAAGGCCATGAAGAAATACTGGCGCTATTTTTAACCTTGCTAGAAACATCCTTGAAAGGATGCAGCATGGATAAGCGAATGACTCCTGTATTAAGCCATATTCATCGCGACCTTGCCCGAGGCTTTACACAGGTGGAGTTAGCACGGATAGCCTGCATGGGAACAACGCAATTCAAAACACGCTTTAAAGAAGCCACCGGGCATAGTTTACGAGATTACCTTGTAAAAGTGAGGATGGAAAAGGCCAAAGCACTACTTAGAAATACCGATACACCAATGTTGGGTATAGCTCAGCTAACAGGGTATGAAGATGTTGCAGCATTCAGTCGCCGGTTCAAAGCGTATTTCGGGCGACCCCCTAAGTTTTTCAAAAGAAAGTGACTATGATAAGGGCTTACCTCACATGACGGTAAATCGTTGATAGAGACAACTAGTTAATCTCTTCGTCTTTAGGAAGTTTATTGACTCTGGCTTCTATAAAACGTTTGTGGTCGTCCATTTTGGTGCATTCTAAGGTTCCACCAGCAATCCCACTCAATATCGCCAAAGTTTTATTGGTCGTACTGCTACAGTTTACACGTTTTGAAGGGCGTCGATTTTCATTAGCTTGTATTTGCTGTGTGCTTGGCCCGCTAAGCACAGGACTATTTTTACGCTCTTGAAATGCTTTTGCTGCCTGTTCTGCGTCTTCAGCGACTTTGTCACTGTGATACTTTTCAAAGTAGAGGGCTGCGCCATCTTTTACCGACAGATTCAACGAGCCTGCGCGCCGATTTGCGTCTTTTGATAATGTGGGCGACGGCAGTGTATTAGTCGGCTTACTTTCAACGGGTACCTTCTGTTTATCGGGCTCAGCATTTTTCTGCTGCTTGGACGCAGGGCTTTCTACAATTTCATTTTTACTATCAAGTGCTTCAGTCGCTTTGGTTGCGTCAGGCTTCAACTCAATTTCTTGCCTTTTAGGGGAAACATCGATTGGTTTAGTTTCTTGTGGTTTAGCTTGGGCAGGAGGGCGTGGAACGGGGGGATAGTACAGTCTGGCGCTTATCTCCGGCGTTCGCTCCAAAACATTTACTCGTGCTTTTTGATTGTTGATGCCCATTTGAGAAAGTATGACCACTACGATGACCCCAAACACATGTGCACAGCCCGAAATTAATAGTGGGCGCCACGCCGTTTTCTTTGCAACGGAATGGTGTTCAATGCTGCGCTCAGGCGCAAAGAAAGATGGGGTGATAGTCGTCATAGTAAACAACAGACCATGGGCCCTATCGAATAGTTCCATCCTAATTTCATCGCACTTTTTAGTCCTCTCACCTTACCGCAACCTCATACCGCTTCAAAATTGGGCAAATTTTTAACAGTGCACCATTAGTGTGCATTATTTTTGTGCGTTCATGAAGCGTTTGCTTGTATGTGTTTGATTTATTTGGCTAATCATTTGTGGCATGGCTCTTGGTTTATCTTCCCATAGTTGGAAACACGACCATAAATCACAGAATAACCAAAACAAACTGGGAGCAACTCATGAAACTAGTCACAGCGATCATCAAGCCGTTCAAGCTAGATGATGTTCGTGAAGCCATTTCAGAAATCGGTATCGACGGTTTGACCGTGACCGAAGTGAAGGGCTTTGGACGTCAAAAAGGACACACTGAACTTTACCGCGGAGCGGAATATCAGGTGGATTTTCTACCTAAAGTCAAACTGGAAATTGCTGTTCAGGATGATCAAGTAGAGCGCCTGGTAGAAGCCATCGTTGGCGCTGCCAAAACAGGCAAAATTGGAGACGGCAAGGTGTTTGTTTACGACCTTGAACACGCCGTTCGTATTCGAACTGGTGAGTCGGATAGCGACGCGCTGTAAGCCACAACGATATATTTGCGGAGAAAACCATAATGGAAATCACTTTTGAACTTGGGTATGCGCTAGATACCTTTTATTTTCTAATCTGCGGTGCACTGGTTATGTGGATGGCTGCAGGTTTTGCGATGCTTGAAGCTGGTCTTGTTCGAGCGAAAAACACCACAGAAATTCTAACTAAAAACGTGGCGCTATTCGCTATCGCTTGCACTATGTACATGATTTGCGGTTACGGCATTATGTACGGTGGCGGCGACTGGGGTCCATTCCTAAGCGGTATCATGGCTGATGGCGCAACAGGTGTCGCTGAAGAGCCAGCAACATATGCACCTTCTGCTGACTTCTTCTTCCAAGTAGTATTTGTTGCAACAGCAATGTCTATCGTATCTGGTGCAGTAGCTGAGCGTATGAAGCTTTGGGCATTCCTAGCGTTCGCAGTTGTTATGACGGGCTTCATCTACCCAATGGAAGGTGCTTGGACATGGGGCGGCGAAGCAGTATTCGGTATGTATACGCTTGGCGACCTTGGTTTCTCTGACTTTGCAGGTTCAGGTATTGTTCACATGGCCGGTGCAGCTGCTGCTCTTGCTGGTGTTCTTGTGCTTGGTGCTCGTAAGGGTAAATACACCGCTGACGGTAAAGTAAACGCGATTCCAGGTGCAAACTTACCGCTTGCAACTTTAGGTACATTTATCCTGTGGATGGGTTGGTTTGGCTTCAACGGCGGTTCAGTACTGGCTACTGCAACTGTTGAAAGTGCAAACTCAGTAGCGATTGTATTTATGAACACAAATGCTGCAGCTGCTGGTGGTGCAATTGCTGCACTTATCGTAGCACGCATTCTATTCGGTAAAGCTGACCTAACTATGGTACTTAACGGTGCACTAGCCGGTCTTGTGGCTATTACAGCAGAGCCTTCAACACCTACACCATTACAAGCTACTTTGTTCGGCGGCCTTGGTGGTATTTTAGTAGTGCTTAGCATTGTTGCACTAGACAAGCTTAAGATTGACGATCCAGTGGGCGCCATTTCAGTTCACGGCGTGGTAGGTCTTCTAGGTCTTATCCTTGTACCTTTCACTAACGATGGTTCAAGCATCTCTGGTCAGCTAATTGGTGCAGCGACTATCTTTGTATGGGTATTCGTAGTGAGCCTAGTGGTATGGCTAGTGATTAAAGCGGTTATGGGTGTACGTGTGAGCGAAGAAGAAGAATTCGACGGCGTAGACATGAGCGAATGTGGTCTGGAAGCATACCCAGACTTCACAAGCAGCCGTTCGTAAGAGAGTCTCGATTAGGCAACGAAACAACAATAACAATAATGCCTTATTACTTCGTTTAAGCCCCGCTAATGCGGGGCTTTTTTCGTTTCATGCAATGTGTTTTAAGACCATTATTGAGCTTAGGAAAAGAGCCTAGGCGTAATGTGACAATAACGCTACACTATGAATCGATAAACTAACGCTAGATTTATTATCGGCAACGTTTTAGTAAAAGGACGGTTATGACTGCAAGTGTGCGACTTCTACCTTTGATACTGGCTTTCTTTAGTATCAGCTGTTTGGGCTATGACAGAATAACGGGGCAACCCTTTGCAAGTCGCTCAGAAGTTATTGCAAAGAACGGCATGGCAGCAACAAGCCAACCATTAGCTACGCAAGTGGCATTGGATATTTTAAAACAAGGCGGCAGTGCAGTTGATGCAGCTATTGCAGCCAATGCCATGTTAGGTTTAGTTGAGCCTACAGGCAGCGGTATTGGCGGCGACCTATTTGCCATTGTGTGGGATGCAAAAGAAGAAAAGCTAGTCGGCTTAAACGCTTCTGGCCGTTCACCCAGACAGTTAACCAAAGCGGTGTTTGCCGAGCGTGGTTTGCATCAAATTCCAAAATTCGGTCCGCTACCTGTTTCTGTCCCTGGCGCTGTAGATGGCTGGTTTGCACTACACGAAAAATTTGGCAAGCTGCCCATGTCTGCGCTGCTTACCCCATCTATCAAATATGCCCGTGAGGGGTTTCCTGTTTCAGAAGTCATTGCCTATTACTGGCAGATGAATCAAGAGCGAATTGGTCACTATGACGGCTTCGCAGAGACATTTCTTATCGACGGGAAAGTTCCGCAAAAAGGCGATGTTTTTAAAAACCCTGGCTTAGCCGTGACCTATGAAAAGATTGCAACAGGCGGGCGAGATGCTTTTTATAAGGGCGATATCGCACGCACTATCGATGCTTACATGAAGTCTCAAGGCGGCTTTTTGTCATACCAGGATTTGTCATCACATACCTCGGAGTGGGTAGAGCCCGTCTCTGCTAACTATCGCGGGTATGATGTGTGGGAACTTCCGCCCAACGGACAAGGCATAGCGGCACTACAGATTCTCAATGTGCTTGAGCACTATGATATCGAAGGAATGGGGTTTAACTCAGCAGACTACATCCATACCTTTGTTGAAGCCAAGAAGCTCGCCTTCGAAGATCGCGCTAAGTTCTATGCGGATCCAGACTTCAACGATATTCCAGTCGACTGGCTAATTTCGAAAGAGTATGCCGCTAAGCGCCAGAAGCTCATAGATAATGAACGCGCAGCGAATCGCGTTGATGCGGGTATTTATGAAGGGGATACCATTTATCTGACCGTTGCTGATAAAGAGGGCAATATGGTGTCCTTAATTCAAAGTAACTACCGCGGAATGGGCTCAGGCATGACACCTCCAGGGCTAGGTTTTATTCTTCAAAATAGAGGTGAGATGTTTACCCTTGAAGAAGGGCACTTTAATGAATATCGCCCGGGAAAGCGTCCATTTCACACCATTATCCCGGCTTTTGTAACAAGAAACGGTAAGCCAGTGATGAGCTTTGGCGTGATGGGCGGTGGAACTCAGCCTCAAATGCATGCGCAAATTATTGTAAACATTCTCGACTTCGGAATGAATTTGCAGGAAGCGGGGGATGCTCCACGCATACTGCACAGTGGGTCGAGTAGCCCAACGGGCGCGTTGATGACTGATGGTGGCTATGTGAGCTTAGAATCGGGGTTCAGTGAAACCGTTCAGCGAGAACTCATGGAGCGGGGGCATAAGCTTCAACGCGTGGTAGGCGCGTTCGGTGGCTATCAGGCCATCGCTTGGGACGAGCAGAAAGGTGTCTATTTTGGCGCTTCAGAAACGCGAAAAGATGGACAAGCCGCGGGCTATTAAGCACACTAGTGTAAATAATAGGCGGCGGAGTTAATTTGTTCCCCGTTTGCTGCTTCGCTTTAAAGGGTTTCAAAGTTTGAAGCAGCCGCTACACTTTACGATAAGGTTCGCACAACAAAGCGCGGCGAATGATCGCCAGCAGCGAAACGTCAGAACAAGGCGTTAATAACAACAAGAGCGGCAATGACACAACCACAAAAAGGCCTCTGCGCTGAGCCAAATTTACATGCACAGTATTTATTACTGAACGTCATTGATGACGATAGCCAAGCCGTACGCGCCAAACTATCTCGCGTGCTGGATATATTCGAGCATTTTGAGAATGAGCACTACGAAGCCATGGTAACCGGGGTTGTCGCTATTGGCACCGGTTACTGGGCTGAGGTATACCCCGGTTTGATACCTGTTGAGCTTGCCCCTTTTCCTGATATGCAGTGTGACGATAGAAGTGCCCCCACCATGCCTTGCGATCTCTTCATTCAAATTCGCGCTGATAGGCTGGATATTTGCCATGCGGTTGGCATTGAAGTGATGGATTTGTTGCGTATTCATGTAGAACTGGTGGAGCAGATAAGAGGGTTTAGGTACTTAGATGGCCGTGACCTCAATGGTTTTCTTTATGGCGCAGATAATCCACGTGGCATGAAGCGGAGACAAGTCGGGATTATTGGCGAAGATGATCCTGATTTTAGCGGTGGCAGCTATGTTCACATACAACGCTATCGCCATGATTTAAGGCGCTGGAATAGTCTTTCAAGCCGTCAGCAAGAACAAGTGATGGGCACCACGCAAGAGCACAATTTGGTAAGTAGCGAACTATCTGAATCTTCACATTGTGTTAGGGCAAGCACTGTTGCGCCCGATGGCGACGAACCAAGGCTAATTAAGCAAGGCATGCCATACGGTGATATGGCCTCTCAAGGCTTATTCTTCGTAAGCTGTAGTGCCAGTGCGCGGCCATTTAAACAGATGCTCCACAGCCAAATATACGGCAACGGTGAAGGCGATTATGACAGATGGCTGGACTTTACCAGTGCTGAAACAGGTGCTGCGTTTTTCGCGCCATCCATTAATTTTATTCGCCAGCAGGCTAAGTTATCTGAGTCCTAAATTTAACCGTCGCTTATGGCCATTGGGATTAGTAGACTAGCGCACCATCCCAATCCTCCTTAAAATCGACGCTTTTGTAAATTCGACAAACATCTATGTGATGATGCGCTAGCGAATCGTTTGGGCTCATAGCGACAGCGGTCTCAAAAAAAGAAATGGCCTCGTCCCACTGCTGATTTATACGGCATGCGATACCTGCGGCAATCTTGGTCTGAACCGCCAACTTCTTTTCCTGCTCACTCTCTGAAAGGTGGCTTAACACCTCGTATATTTCAATTGGCGCTTTTCGTCCTTTCACTCTTACCCAGTCAAGCAAGCGGGTTTTAATTGGGAAGCCAGACCCTATGGTCTGAAGAACTTGGGCACTTACGATAATATCCGCCTCGTATTTGGGGGTTAAAGCTTCTAAGCGAGAAGCAATGTTTACGCTATCGCCAATGACGGTGGTATCCATCCTATCTTCTGAACCTACCGTACCCATAATAACAGGCCCAAAGTGGATACCTATTCCCATATTAATTGGTTCGTAGTTACTGTTCTTTCTATGGCCGTTATATATTGTCAGCGCTTTGCGTAAGTCGAGCGCAGCATTAACCGCATCCATAGCTTTTTGTTGTGAAGATCCTTCGCGATGATCGAACAGCGCCATAATGGCGTCGCCCATGAACTTATCAATAAAACCGTGGTTTTGATGAATAGGATCGTTCATTCTGGTGAAATAAGAATTAAGAAAGTTCATCAACTCTTGTGGCGTAATACGTTCAGAAAAACCGGTAAAGCCTCTGATATCGCAAAACATAATCGCAACGTCGTTTTCAGCCGCATAGCCAAGACCCAGCGCGTCTACGTCAGAATTCGACATGTGCTCCACAAACTGCTTTGGAATGAATTTTTGAAAGGTTTGTGTAAGCCTTTGGGCCTCATCGGCAGCTGTGTGAAAGTGCGTTTCGTCGTCGTTTTTTGCGACAGTGGTGGAGACATGACGCCGACGTTTAAATTGGCTAGCTCTGTATGCAAACCGACGGCTGCGCCTTACGTGCAAAGTTGTGATAGCGACACTGTAGAGAAAAAGCGCGCAAATAGCGCCAAACTGCCAATCCATTGATAACACCACACCTATAAACTGCTTTTAAATGAAGGCTAATAATCTAGCCCGCGAGGAATTCAAGCGTTACGTATGAGAGAAGCAATGAAGAAGAGGCACTAATACGCCACGGTGGGCGTATTAGTGCAAAAATTACCAGAAAGGAATTAACTTAAAGCGTTGAGAACACTTTATCTGCTGCAGCAAGGGTTTGCTCAATGACTGCAGCGTCATGCGCTTTAGAAACAAAGCCCGCTTCATAAGATGCAGGTGCTAAGTAAACGCCTTGCTCTAGCATACCGTGATAGAATTTATTGAATTGCTCGGTATTACAGTTAATTGCTTGCTTGTAGTTCGTAACTTTCTCTACGTCAGTAAAGAATATCCCAAACATACTGCCGGCAATATTAGTAGTTAGACTAATATTGTGTTTGTCAGCAAGGGCTTGGAAACCATCCACTAGCGTTTGCGTATTTTCGAAAATTGAATCGTAAAGTCCAGGCTGCTTTATTTGCGTTAAAGCAGCAAGACCTGCAGCCATTGCTACTGGGTTACCAGAAAGCGTACCCGCTTGGTAAATTGGCCCTGTCGGTGCTATGTGAGTAATAATGTCACGACGGCCACCAAAACAGCCCACTGGCATGCCGCCGCCAATGACTTTACCCAAGCAAGTCAGGTCTGGTTTGATGTTATAACGCTCTTGCGCCCCGCCGCGAGATACGCGGAAGCCTGTCATTACTTCATCAAAAATCAATACGCTGCCATATTGGTCACAAATAGCGCGAAGTCCTTCAAGGAAGCCTTCCACAGGAGGGATACAGTTCATGTTACCTGCGACAGGTTCAACGATAATGCACGCAATATCATCGCCATGGGCTTCGAAGATTTCTTTTACGCTGTCTAGGTTATTGTATTCAACGGTAAGCGTATGCTCAGCAACATTTGCTGGAACACCTGGTGAACTTGGTACACCAAGGGTTAGCGCCCCTGAGCCCGCTTTAACTAGCAGAGAGTCGGCGTGCCCGTGGTAGCAGCCTTCAAACTTAACAATTTTGTTTCTGCTCGTGTAGCCGCGAGCCAGGCGAATAGCTGACATAGTGGCCTCTGTACCAGAGTTCACCATGCGTACCATTTCCATAGATGGAACCAGTTCGCTAACCAACTCAGCCATGATCACTTCAGCTTCGGTAGGCGCACCGAAAGATAGGCCGTTATACGACGCTTCAATAACCGCTTCGCGAATTTGGGCGTTATTGTGACCTAGAACCATAGGGCCCCAAGACTGAATATAGTCAATATATTGCTTACCATCCGCATCCCACATGTAAGCGCCATCAGCTTTCGTGATGAAGCGAGGTGTACCGCCTACCGCTTTAAAAGCGCGAACGGGTGAATTTACGCCACCAGGAATGGTTTTTTGGGCGCGGGTAAATAGGGCTTCAGATTTTTGCATGTAATTACTTACTCTTATTGCTGTACCAAACAACGTCACGCTCGTACTTAGTGAGAAGGTTTTCTACACCCAGAGTAAGCGCAAACAATGCCATTCTGACAAGTACACCATTGTCGGTTTGTCTAAAAATGGCGAGGTTTGGATTGAGGTTTAGATCGTTATCTAATTCGTTGGCTTCCATACGTGAATCTCGTGGAAGTGGATGCATGATAACGGTCTTCGACTGAAAGTGTTTCGTGTAAATCGACTGATTAAGGCGGAACTTACCTCGGTATTTGTTGGCTTCTTCTTGAGAAGGAAAGCGCTCTTCCTGAATGCGTGTTTGATAGCATATGTCCGCATCCATATTCCCTTCAAGGGTATCGGTAATCGTAAGCTGGTGCCCCGCATTTTCGATGGCGTCTATGATGGGCTGAGGCATGGCCAGCTCTTTTGGCGAAATGAGCGTAAAGCGAATGTTTTTAAACAAACATAACAAGCGAGATAAAGAGTGTACTGTTCGGCCGTAGCGCAAATCACCAATCATGGCGATGTGTAAGCCGTCAATGCCGTGGCCATTGTATTCCAGTTCACGTTTAATCGTGAACAAGTCCAACAGTGCTTGGGTTGGGTGTTCGTTTGCACCATCACCACCGTTGATAACAGGTACACGACTACCTTCGGCAAATTCTGCCACTGAACCCGCCGCAGGATGTCGCATTGCAATAATGTCGGAATAGCCGCTCAGCACACGGGCTGTGTCGTACAATGACTCACCTTTAGCCAGCGCAGAGCTTGACATGCCGGTGGTTTCTCTAACTTCACCACCTAAAAGGTTGAATGCGGTACCAAAGCTAACTCGCGTACGGGTACTTGGCTCAAAGAAAAGGTTACCGAGAATGGCGCCATCTAGCACGGTTGTGCGCTTTTGTCGTTTGGCATAGGGTTGCATGGAATTGGCAACTGAGAACACTTTCTCAATGGCCTCGCGATCGAATTGATTAACCGAAAGAATGTGGTTACCGGTAAAGTCAGACATGCGCTTCTCAATCATCAACGAAAACGGCGCTAGTTTATAATACCGCTGGGGTTAAGTCATTAGCGCAACGTTAATCTTGCCTTACGTTTTTCTCAGTTTGGCGTTTTATTGAAAAGGGCTTTCCAAAAATCAAAATGCAAGTGTGCATGTGCGCATATGTCGGCTAATTGTGTTGCTGAGTATAATGGGTAAAGAGTAAAAGGATCTTTTCAGCTGCGCTATTTACGTGGGCTGTAATCGCTTCGTCTTGAAGCGGAGACTGTATGCCGCACAGCATCATGGTGTGATATTCCCCCTTAAGCAGGGCGCAATAATCTACTGCCAGCTGTTGGGCGATATCACGGCTTAAGCTACCTTCTCCGAACTTCTCTATGACATCACTCAATGTAGATAGGGAAGCTTCTGGGCCAGCCTGATAAAAAAGTGTTGCCACATGAGGGCTATTTACCGCTTCAGCTATAATTACTCGAAAGATAGCAATGGCTTCAGGATCTTGTAATAGTCGCACAAATTGACAGCCAACTTTTCGTAAACATTCTAATAGTGAGAGTGAGCCTGAAGTGGCGTCGATAAGTTGCTGGGTGTCGAGTTGGTATGATCTGCATTTCGATGAGATTGCCGCTTGAAAGAGAGCATCTTTTCCTTCGAAATGAGAATAGACCGTTTGTTTAGACACACCTGAGGCTTTAGCCACAGTGTCCATAGATGTGTTGGCAAAACCCTCTTTTAAGAACAGGCAAGACGCTGCATGCAATATAAGATGGTATTTCTCTTCGCTTTTAGGTCGGCCTTGCTTTCGAGTGGTAGCCACGTTCGTTCTCACTTTATTGACGAATATTTAAATATCAAACTGGACGGTCTAGTATTTATATACTAGCATAGCACAATAAGTATGCAAATATAGCCCAGAGCAAACGCTAAACTGGTTAAAGGAAATGTTATGACTGCTGCAACGACGCCTTCTAAAAGTGGCAAACTCTCACTTATTATCGCTATTGCCGTTTTTACTGCAGCGTTGGTCATTCTTTTGATGACAGCAGGTCTTGGCAATGCGACACAAACGCCAGAGGCAAGAGTTCCGGTTGCAGTGTCCACTGGAACAGTCAAAATTCAATCGGGCTTTGAAACTCCAATCAATGTTTTTGGGCTTGTCGAATCCCCGCGGGCCACTTCGCTTTCATTCGATATGGCAGGGCAAGTCAATACATTACTTGTTGAAGAGGGCGATGTAGTAAGTAAAGGGGATGTTCTAGCCCGTCAAGATATTCAGCGTCTCAATGCCAGAAAACGTGAGCTTCAAGCCTCACTTGAGCGTGCAAACGCCGACCTTGAACTTGCTAGAGTAAACAGCGAAAGAACCACGTCGTTGGTTGAGAAAAAGCTAGAATCAGCGCAGCGACTAGACGAAACCAAGGCAAGTCTCAATGTCGCTAAGGCACAAGTTAGTGAAATGCAGGCCGCCCTTGAATCACTGAATGTAGAAATAGAAAAAACGACCCTTATTTCTCCCTTCGATGGCGTAGTCAATCGACGCTTTTTTGATGAAGGCAGTGTAGTTAGCGCTGGAACCCCCGTGTTTGGAATTACGGGCATAGAGAATTATCAGGCACGTTTCGCGGTACCTGCCGATGTTGTGGATCAGTTTGACCTTAATGAGCCGGTGCTGGTTAGCGTCGGGGATATTGATGTGGCGGGTACTGTTACGCAACGCTTACCTGTTCGCAACGTGCAAACGCGAACCATTGATATTTTAGTGACATTAAATAGTAATGAGCGGGTACGCCCCGGTGACATGGCCATTTTGTCTGGCTTTCGTTCTCACTCTGAGACAGGAAGTTGGCTGCCGGTTAACGCGCTAAGCAACGGCTTGCGCGGTTTGTGGCGCGTATTTGTTTTATCAAACGAGCAAAACGCCACCCTTGAAGCCCGTGTAGTGGAAGTTGTATATACCGACGGAAACAACGCGTTTGTGCGCGGAGCGCTTAAAGATGGAGAGGTTTACGTAAGCGAAGGTACACACAAACTCGCACCTGGCCAAATGGTATCAATCCCCAGTCAACATCAAGCTGGGGCACGCTAATGAAGTCATTTAACTTCGGCTCAGATAAATCTTATCCATGGTATACCTTATTTTACCGACGAGGGCATTTACTCATACTGAGTCTTCTGGTGCTAGTCACAGCAGGGTTGTCAGCATTAGGCTCTCTGCCGCGTATTGAGGACCCGCGAATAGATACGCGAAACGCACTGATCATCACTCAATACCCAGGCGCGTCGGCGGAACGGGTAGAGGCTTTGGTTAGTGATGTGCTTGAAGACAGGCTTAGAGAAATATTTGAAATAAAGGAAGTGAAGTCCACGTCGCGTGCTGGTATCTCCATCATTCTCATAGAGACGCAAGACTGGATAAATGATTCAAGTAACGAACAACTATTCAGTGAAATTCGCGATGCCATTGGCGCTGCCGCTGAGTCATTCCCTGAAGGTGCAATGGCGCCAGTTTTCGATGAAAAGCGCGGCGCGACAGCGTTCACTTTATTGCTATCTGTGCGAGCAGACCACTTTGAAAATACCCCTATTACACTCACCGCGCGTTTAGCCCAAGAACTTACAGACAGGCTGCGAAACGTTAACGGCACTGAGCTAGTGCGTGTATACGGCGCACCGCAGGAAGAAATTAGCGTCAATGTCGACCCTATTAAGCTTGCTGCAACGGGTCTTACCTTACAGCAAGTAAGCAATTTGATAAGCCGCGCCGACCCCAAATTACCTGCCGGTATGCTTAACTCCCAGCAAAGTAATTTGCGCTTTACAGTGGGAGAGGGCTTAAATGGCGTGAACATGATTGCTTCAATTCCCTTAGTTAACGAGCAAGGTCGCTACTTACGGGTGGAAGACGTTGCGACTGTAGAGAGAAGTTTCACAACACCTCGAAAGGACGTGGCATTCTTAAATGGTGAAGAGTCTATCTTTGTAGCAGCGCGTATGCAGCCCTCGCTACGCTCAGATGTATGGACAGAAAATGCATTAGCAGTAGTGGAACAGTTCAATAAAGACTTCAGCGGAACCTTAACCGCGACTGTTGCATTTGAGCAAAACGAATATACTGCCACTCGCCTTGCTGACTTATCGATGAACCTGCTTATGGGCTGCGCCGTGGTCATGATGGTTATTCTACTTTTCATGGGGTTTCGTGCTGCGTGGATTGTGGGCCTGGCACTTCCCTTATGCGCCGCTTTTGCCTTGTTCTCTTTAAGTTTTTACGACGAGCAAATTCACCAAATGTCTATCTTTGGCATGATCATCGCCATTGGTTTACTTATCGATAATGCCATTGTTATTACCGATGAAATTCGCATTAATTTACAAGATCCTAATTTAACGCGAGTAGGTGCTATGGCCAAAAGCGTTTCACATCTATTTGTGCCGCTTTTGGCTTCAACGCTTACGACCATTTTAGGCTTTATGCCCATCTTTCTTTTAGATGGAAACATTGGTGACTTTGTTGGCCCGATTGCCATTAGCGTGGTGATGGCACTTATTGGCTCGCTGTTTATTTCTCTTACTATCATTGCAGCCCTCGCTGCCCGATTTTTGCCAAAGCACGACAATAGTTCGCAACGTGAAATAGCATCGAAGGCGTGGTGGAAAGTGGGACTACAAGCGCCAGAGCTCAGTCTCGCTTTTAAAAAGCAATTGGGTAGATGGGTTAAACAGCCAATTTTGGTGTTACCGGTTATTGCTATCCTTTGTTTATCGGGTTTTGTATTGTCGGGCACCTTGGCCAATGTGTTTTTCCCAAGTGCAGACAGAGACCAGTTCGAAGTGTACCTGTGGACCAAAGAAGGGAGCAGCATCGACAACACAACGAGCTATGTTAAAAAAATAGATGGTGCTATTCGCAGTGAGCAAGGCGTGAAACAAGTTAGTTGGTTAGTCGGGGGCTCTGCGCCGTCGGTGTACTATAACCAGACGATGACCCGTGACAACATGCCTTACTTTGCAAATGCTGTGGTGTCGACAGATACAGTGGATGACGCTGTTGCGCTAGTGGGCAAACTACAACAAGAGCTTGATAGCGCGTATCCAGAAGTACAAATTGTAGTGCGAGCCTTTGGGCAGGGTCCGCCTATTGCGGCGCCTGTTGAGGTAGAGATTTTCGGCCCTGATCTGAATGTGTTGAATGACCTAGGCGACAAAGTACGCATGTTAATGTCTGAAGTCGACGGCATTTCTCAGTCTATAACCAGCGTTTCAATGGGAGAACCCGAGCTTAAAATAAACGCGGACAGCGATAACCTGTCTTACTTGGGGCTTACGCTTTCCGAGCTTGCCAATCAAATGCAGATAAACTTTTCAGGTATTACCGGTGGTTCTGTTTTGGAAAGCACAGAAGAAATTCCTGTACGCGTGAGGCTAGACGAGGCGTATAGACAAAATGTAACGGGCGTAGACGCCATGCCAATTCCGGTTGCAGGAGACAATGCTATTTCTTGGTCGCCACTTGCTGCTGTAACAAACTTAACGCTTCAGCCTGCAACCAGCAGTATTACGCGCCTTGATGGCGAAAGGCTAAATCGTATTCAGGCGTTTTTGCTTCCTGGTGTCCCGGCCATTGATGCAAGTAATCATTTGCGAGATCTTCTCGAAAGTCGATTAATTCTTCCCGAAGGATATCGTATTCATTTAGCGGGAGACGCTGATGAACAGCAGCAAGCATTAGGTAAATTAGCGACCTATGCGCCGGTGCTGTTGGTTCTTATGGTAACAACGCTCATTCTGACTTTTACCAGCTTGCGCATGGCGGGTGTAATCGGATTAGTGGCAATACTTTCTGTAGGGCTGGGTATGTTCAGTCTTTGGATATCTGGATTGCCGGTTGGGTTTAATCCGCTGCTAGGTTGTGCTGGCCTTATTGGCGTAGCAATCAACGGATCGATAGTGGTCATTGCCGCTATCAACGCGAACCCCAAAGCAAAGCAGGGAGACACGAAAGCCATTGTTGAAGAAACCATGAGCTGTAGCCGCCATATTTTATCGACTACTTTCACGACGGTAGGTGGATTGATTCCCTTGCTATTGTTCAGTGAAGGTAGCTTTTGGCCGCCGTTGGCCGTGGTGCTGGCTGGTGGAGTAGGATTCTCGGTAATCTTGTCGTTAGTCTTTACGCCAACTATAGTGGCTGCTTTTCAACGATACCGTTATAGAAATCACACATTGGCATAATTTTACGGTTAAACTATCCCTTTTTAACCCACGTATAAATTTGGCTTACTTAGCGTATGCGAAAATCAAATCCTCTTTTGCGTTGGTGGCAAACCGACTGCGTGAAGTGTAAACGCATGAGACTTTATATCGTTTGGGCCGTAATCATGTTGGTGGTGTATTTTTATGTCTGGTACTAGTGTCGAACCAATCTATATCCGAGCAGCCTCGAAAAGTAACGGTATTACCAGCCTGGTGCTGGGCTGTATCGGTTTGTGTGTTGCGGCACTGTGGTTAGCCTTTCTTCCCGATTGGCTGTTCTTAGCGGGGATTTTTATCACCAGTGCCGCGTTAGTGTGCTTGCTCGTAGGGTACTTCAAAATTCGTGAGCCCGACTATAGTTTGGAAATAGCCAAAGACTATATCACTTATCGCCACCGTCTGGGCAGTTGGCGCATTCATTGGGACAACCTGCTGCGCGCAGATTGCCCCCGTGTTCGCCATGGGCTGGAGCATATTCCCCTTGAAACCATCGGTTTCAAAATCAAAAGTTACACGGATTTCCTCAATACGATTTCACCACGGCTTGCAACGCACTTGTTAATGGAGCAGCGGCCATTGCTAATGCAGAACACAGATGAGAATTGCGCCTCTGGAAGCTGTTATGAGCAATCTATGTTTGACGATAAGCAGTACGTTATGGAAGACGGGACCATCATTAAAGGCATTAAAGCTATGCTGGCACATCGTATGGTAGAGCTAAGAAAGCGCCTTGGGTATGATATTTTTATCGCGAGTTCAGAGCTAGATAGGGATGCCAGCGAGTTTGCAGGACTTATTGCTCAGTGCCAGAAAGCTAGGGCCTGTTGACCTTTGGTGTACGAATTTTGGTCTAAATGGAAGCCTTTTAATCGCGAAACAGTCCTGCAAGCCTAGCGGGCTAAGTTAAAGGACTGTGACAAAGAGTAAAAGGCTTCCATAACGACCCCCTCGGGCAGCGCCTTTGTGCCATCTATACTGCGTTGAATGTTCTCGATTTAGAACCACTAAACCGTCAAACATTCGCCTTGTCTAGATGGCACACAGACCGCTGCAAAAATGTACAACAAAGGTCAACAGGCCCTAGGCAGTCTTCTGAAGCCAGCTAAGCTCATCGTAGCAATTAGACTTTATTCGCCTAGCTGCGGCTGTCCTTCAATTTACTCTCGTTAAGCACTTTCTTGGCTTCGGCAATAAGGGCTGGTAACTTTTCCTCGACTAGCTTGTGCTGACCAAGTTTAAGTGAGCTCTCTGTTTCGTTGGCTAAATGCTGCATGCGCGGCAGACCTGTATAGCAACACGCACCGTGTAGTTTGTGAACTTCGGTCTTAAGCCCATTGTAATCTTGATCGTCCCAAAGCGCCGAAAGTGTCTCGATAGTTTCGGGCAGTAACGCAATAAAACTGTCTAACATTTCTTTTGCTGTATCTTGATTTTGATTCGCTCGTTTAAGTGCTAGCTGCCAGTCGATAGAGGGAAAGATGATTTCACCGGGCTCAACATTGTGGCACCACGAATTGATAAGCGTAATAAGTAGCTCAACCTCAATAGGCTTAGGTAAGTAATCGTCCATGCCAGAGGCAAGCAATCTTTCTTGCTCTTCTTTAAACGCGTGGGCTGTCACTGCCACTATTGGGGTACCCATATTCAACGGTGATTTACGAATTTCTCGGGTGGCCTGCAGTCCGTCCATGCCTGGCATCTGCACGTCCATGAGAATTAAGTCAAACTCTTGAGTCTGGCACTGATTGACGGCGTCTTGTCCACTGATCGTTGTGGTTAGCTCGACAGGAGAATGATCGAGCCACGTATGCAGCAGTTTAAGATTCATTTCCATGTCATCAACGGCAAGAATTTTAGCTTTTGGTAGCGTGCCTATTTTCTCTTGCATCGCATTTTTAGCTGGCGTTGTATGGTGGTGCACCAGGCTATCTAACTTGGTAAGCGTCATCGGCATACGCGCTTGTGAATGGAAATGTTGCGACAGGCTTGGGTATTGCGCAAAAGGTTCAGGGCCGGAATACCAAAGTATTCGCTTTTGCGCAGGGAATTGTACAAAACGACTTAAATAGGTATCCCGCAATCCCATCTTACTTACTGGCACAGTTGCCATGAAAAAGTCGTACTGGCCTTTAAGTGACATCAAATAATCTAGTGATTCAACAGAGGTAACCTGCGCACCCAAAATCGATAACATGCTTGCACTTGAGCGACGTGTTGCAGGTACCGGATCGAAAATAACCACGTTCTTACCTTTCCAGTCTTCACTACTAGTTAATGCATATTTCTGGCTTAACTGGTTCATACGTAGTGATACGTTAAACGTAGAGCCTTGGCCTAATACACTTTTTAGCGTTAGATCACCGTTCATTAATCGAACCAGCTCTCGACTTATCACGAGACCTAATCCAGTGCCTTGGTAATTACGGTTAAGGGCGTCGTCTACTTGCGAGAAGGCGTTAAATAGCTTTTTTCTGTCTTGTCGGCTTATTCCGATACCTGTGTCTTCAACGGTAATATTTACTTCGTGAATACCATGAGGAAGCGAGCGTCCGCTCACCGAAAACGTAATGGTACCGCTGGACGTGAATTTAAGTGCATTACTTAACAAGTTATTGAGCACTTGCTTAATACGAAACACATCGCCAATGAGTTTTTCAGGGAGCGGGTGCAAATCAAATACAAATTCGATGCGCTTGCTGTGGGAAGATTTAGCCATGATAGTGACCATTTCTTCAAGCAGCTTATTGGGCGAGAAAGGCTGATTATTAATTTGCAGTTTACCGGCCTCAATCTTAGAAAAATCGAGGATATCGTTAACGATTGTTAGCAGGTTGTCCGCAGCCGTGTTAACAATTCTGACTTGCTCTTGCTGGTCAGTGGGCAGCGACGCATTGTTCAACTCTTTGCTGAACCCCAAGATAGCATTAAGAGGTGTGCGAATTTCATGGCTCATGTTGGCCAGAAATTGAGATTTAACGTTACTGGCTTTTATCGCATCTTTGCGCGCGATATCTAAACGGGCATTCTGCTCTTCAATGAGCTCCATATTGTTGCGCAAATCATTTGTTGCTTGCTCAACTTCGCTTTCCAGCTGGCCTCTGCTTTTCTCCATTAATGCAAAGGAAAAGAGCCCTGCTTCTAAGAAAACACCCACCTGAAAACAATAGGTGGTGAAGTCGTTGGAAGGTAAAATTCCGATAAGGCTTAACATGCCAATAATCGCACCGGTGGCGAGCATACTCCATGCAAAAATGAAGTAACGCGCGGGCTTAAACTTATTGAAAAATGCTTCGAACCCGGCGTAGATATAACTCAATATCGCCACAAGACCCACGCCGTATACTAGGTTGTTCTTCCAAATAGAAGGAAGCAGATCGACGAAGCACACCAGCCCTGTTAACGCTTGGCAAACCAACAATAAGTTAATGACGGGATGTGCCGTGGGAGAGTGCTTTTCCGTTTCCAAAAAGGTCTTGGTAAAAAAGCCTGAGCTTATACCAATAATTACGAATATCAGCTCGGAATGCCCAACCAGCCAAGAGGGGATCCCCTGACTAAACAGCAAGTGCGTATGGCCGCCCCACACAAACTGCCACAAAATAACCGCAGCGATATAGCCAACATAGGCAATCAGACTTTTTTCCCGCACGCCAAAAAATAGAGCAAGGTTATAAATAGCGAGAATAAGCAATCCGCCGTAGAAAAAGCCCCAGAGCAAGCTGTCCATTTGGAAGTAGCTGCTATGTAGCGGTTCGGCTTGAATTCGAAGTGGTGCAATTAGGCTAGACGAGCGACTTTCAATGCGTATGTAAAGGTCGACAGGATCGCTATCAGGCAGCTCAACACGAAAGGTTGGAACACGAAAACGCTGTTCTTTTTGAGCTTTCCCCTGATGGCTTTGCTTTATTACCTTGCCGTTTTGCACCAAATAAAAATCAACACTGTCGAGTTGGCTGAAATTTATTGAGAACACCCAGTGTTTATCGTTTGAAACATTGGCAACAGAAGTGAGTAGCCACATGCCATTATTACGAAACCCAAAGTTAGGGTTGTCATGGGGATGCATAAGGAAGTCATTGCGTCTTCGTGATACATCGCTGATAGTAAGCTGATAATCGGTTTCAAATAAAAAATACAGAGAGTCTGATAAATCTAGCGTACTTTCTTCATCGAAGAGCTGCTCGATATGCTGCGCGCTGGCATTCGAAGGCAGGTAACTGCCTACAACAAGAAATAAAAAAAAGAATACGCGAAAGATAGCCATGATTATCTGTACTTACGTTACCGTTTGATTAGGGGCTTTATTATTTTTTAGTTTTACTCGTAAGAGTGAAAATTGAACGGCAAATTTCACCCAATGCTATTTAACCACTCTCTTTGAAGAATAACAAAACAAACCCTCACCCCATACAATGAGTAAGACCCAAAAGTCGCGACAATTGGTTTCAAGGATTGCACACAAATGCGGTTTACCCCACAATAGCCTTTAACGCTCGGGAGCTTTCACTAAGTGGTGCGCTAAATTGACCACAATAGACAGCCTAACTAGCACGAGCGCATTGGTATTAATAACAAAACGAAAAAACTATCATGAGTGACGAGATCATCATTAATCGCGATGGGGTAGAGCAACTTCCTCTTCGACGTTTCACCGAAGACGCTTATCTAAACTATTCCATGTACGTCATCATGGACCGTGCACTTCCACATATTTCGGATGGCTTAAAGCCTGTTCAGCGACGCATCATTTATGCGATGTCAGACCTAGGGTTAAATGCAAACGCCAAATATAAAAAATCGGCGAGAACCGTAGGTGATGTGCTGGGTAAGTTTCACCCTCACGGCGATTCTGCCTGTTATGAGGCGATGGTGCTCATGGCTCAGCCTTTCTCTTATCGCTACCCTTTAGTAGATGGTCAAGGTAACTGGGGTGCGCCGGATGATCCGAAATCGTTTGCTGCCATGCGTTATACGGAAGCTAAGCTCTCGCGCTTCTCTGAGGTGCTGCTGAATGAACTTGGACAAGGTACGGTAGATTGGGTACCTAATTTTGACGGTACGCTAAACGAGCCTAGCGTGCTTCCAGCTCGCTTGCCACATATCCTATTAAATGGCGTGACAGGGATTGCCGTTGGCATGGCGACGGATATTCCTCCTCACAACGTGAGAGAGTTGGCCAACGCGTGTGCCATGTTGTTAGACAACAGCAAAGCCGAGCTTAGCGATGTGCTAGAACACGTTAATGGACCTGACTATCCTACCGAAGCTGAAATTATTACGCCAAAGTCTGATATTCAAAAGCTGTACGAGACTGGGCGTGGTTCTATAAAAATGCGCGCGGTGTACATGGAAGAAAACGGTGATGTTGTTATTACCGCTCTACCTCACCAAGCGTCTGGTGCCAAGATACTAGAGCAAATTGCCGCGCAAATGCAGGCGAAAAAGTTACCGATGGTAAGCGATCTCCGAGACGAATCGGATCATGAAAATCCAACCCGTTTGGTGATTACGCCTCGCTCAAATCGTATTGATGTGACTCAGCTGATGCAGCATTTATTTGCAACTACCGACTTAGAGAAAAACTACCGGGTCAACTTGAATATGATTGGCCTAGACGGTCGCCCTCAGGTGAAAGACTTACGTACGATTTTGTCTGAATGGTTGCAGTACCGAAAAGATACTGTGACGCGCCGCTTGCAATACCGTTTAGATAAAGTGTTAGCGCGTTTACATATTTTAGAAGGTTTATTAATTGCGTTTTTGAATATCGATGAAGTTATCGAAATTATTCGCACGTACGACAAACCAAAACCTGAATTAATGGCGCGATTCGGTTTAAGTGACACACAAGCGGAAGCTATTCTGGAATTGAAGCTTCGTCACTTAGCCAAGTTAGAAGAAATGAAGATTAAAGGCGAGCAAGATGAACTTGCAGAAGAGCGCGACAAGCTTCAGCAGCTTCTAGGCTCAGATCGCCGCCTTAAAACCCTAATTAAGAAAGAAATCCTTGCAGACGCTGAAAAGTACGGTGACGACAGACGCTCACCTATTGTTGAGCGTGGAGAAGCTAAAGCGCTGTCTGAAAAAGAGCTGGTACCTGCTGAGTCTGTAACCGTTGTGCTGTCAGAAAAGGGCTGGGCACGCTGTGCGAAAGGTCATGATATCGATGCGGAAGGTTTAAGCTACAAAGCTGGTGATGCCTATTTATCCAGCGCCGAAGGCAAGAGCAATCAGCCTGCCGTGTTTATGGACAGTTCAGGTCGTACTTTCTCTTGTGACGCTCACGGGTTGCCGTCTGCACGAAGTCAGGGGGAACCGCTAACCGGGCGCTTCAGCATAGTGGGTGGCGAGTCATTCCAACACGTCATTATGGCGCAAGACGAAAGCAAATTCTTAGTAGGTTCTGATGCAGGTTACGGCTTCGTCGGCACATTTAAAGATATGGTGAGTAAGAACAAGGCGGGTAAAGCCTACTTATCATTGCCTACTGCGGCGAAAGTCATGAAACCAACACCGGTTACAAATCCAGACTCCGACTGGTGCCTAAGTATTTCTAATGAAGGTCGCATGCTCATGTTCCCACTACGCGACTTACCAAGTTTAGGTAAAGGGAAGGGGAACAAGCTTATCAATATTCCTTCTGCAAAATCGCAATCTCGGGAAGAGTACGTGAAGGTGCTTACTGTTGTACCTGATGGTGCCGCAATTAAAGTGGGAGCCGGTAAGCGCAACATGACACTGACGGCTGACGACCTTACCCACTATCAGGGAGAAAGAGGCCGAAGAGGGAATAAATTACCGCGAGGACTACAGCGGGTTGATACGGTTGAAGTTGTCTTACCCAGCAAGGACGAAACATCTGAAGATTTGTCATAAAGTTTAAGTTGTTCTTATGCTTAGGTGAACTACACTCAAAAAGGGATTAGATGAGGAATTTACATGCTAGGCATAGTTTTTACATCGTTAATCGATATGCTCGAGGAGAAAGTTTCTCCTGAGTTTGCTGACGATGTCATCATGGAAGCTGGGTTAGAAAACGACGGCGCTTATACCGCAGTGGGCTATTACCCGTTTGAACAAATGCAACGCCTGTTAGGTGTGCTGGTGGAGAAAACGGGTAAGTCAGCTAACGAGCTACTCTACGATTTTGGCTATTACTTATTTGGTAAGTTAGGTGCAGTACATGGCGACGTGCTAGCCAATACAGAAGGCATGTTGGATATGCTGGAGCACTTGGACGGCGACATTCATGTTCAGGTTAAGAAGCTCTACCCAGACGCCGACCTACCCCGATTTACGGTGATATCCAGAACCGATAACACCATGCGCTTACAGTATTATTCTGAAAGAGAATTATATCCTTTAGCAGAAGGCTTGATGGACGCAGCCGCAGCTCACTACAACTGCACCCTGGAAAGGGAAACCCATCAACTAGATACGCCTCATACCTACGAATTTAGTATATCTTTCGTTTAACGGAGGCATGTTATGTCAGATGGAACAACGCATAGCACGCCTTCTGGTAGCGACCGTGCTGCGTTACTTGAAAGGCGTTTAAAGCGAGAGCGAAATGCGAGAGAGCAAGCCGAAGCTTTGCTGAGAGAAAAGACGCAAAGTTTGTATGCTACGCTTCAAAAAAGCCAAAGTGCACAGAAAGATTTGGAACTTGCACTATGGGCGTCGCAGGAGTCTTTTTGGAATTGGGAGGCAGAGAATGACATTATGGAATTTCGCTCATTCTCACTACATTCTGAAAGTGTATCTACCTGGTCAGGCACCTTAATTGAGCTTCTAGAGCGGGTACATGAGGACGATTTAGACGGCCTGCAGTTTCACTGGAGCATGGCGCTACACGGCAATCGTGACCGTATAGAGTTTTCCTTTCGCTTAAAGCTAGACAGCGATTTTCAGTGGGTAAGGCTGCGCGGGCGCGTGCTAAAGCGTGGAAAAGCGGGTGAAGCGCTTCAAATTGTTGGTACCACAAAAGACATTACTCAACAGCGAAAAGCTGAACAATCGTTTCACTTAATGGCCTCTGCTTTTGCGAGCTCACGTGAGCCCATGTTAGTACTCTCACCTGATCTTGTTATCACAGAATGTAACGATGCATATATTCAGCTGATTGCTGCGCCTTTCAAAGAGCAATGCATTGGTTTGGATTTCAACCAAATATTCATTGCTGAGAAAGTCGATAAAGTGCAGTTGGCGCTTGATAAACAAATTCGCTTCGAGTCGAAAGTGAAGACGCAAAACGGTGAAATTAAGGTTGTCGATATCTCGGTGGCTTTGTTTGAGACCTACCAGCAAACGTCATCTTATTTGATTGCCACAATGCGCGACATCAGCGATAGAAAACGCAACGAAGCCAAACTACGTCAACTGGCATTGCACGATGAGTTAACCGGCCTTTCCAATCGCAATTCGCTGCGTGAGTCCATCTCCGGGTTAGTACAAAAAGAACAGCACTTTATTTTGGTCTTTATTGATCTGGACGGGTTCAAAGCAATTAACGATAACGCAGGGCATGAAAGAGGGGATATTGAGCTTCAGCGCGTAGGAGCGCTCCTTACTGCCATATTCGGCCCGATAGGGGAAGTCGGCAGGTGGGGTGGTGATGAGTTTATTGCCGTATTGCCTAATCAGAATGTTGAGGAAATTGCTGAACGCTCTGAGCGGCTTATCAGCCAGATAGAAGAAGACGCCATAACCGTAAAAACGTCGGAGCTTAGGCTGTCTGCCAGTATTGGCATTGCTGAATTTCCAGAACATAGTGATAACCTAGAAAGCTTGGTGCAGTGTGCCGACGCCGCAATGTACCGTGCGAAAGAGCTGGGTAAAGGGCAAGCGTTTATTTACGAGTCAGGTCTCTATGAGAGCATGACCCAGCAGGTCAGTATGGTGAATGACTTGCGCAGAACAGTAGAGAACCACCTTCTCGATTTCTATATTCAGGGTAAATATGATCTAAACGGTGAGTTAAAAGGCGGTGAAGTACTGTGTCGCTGGATTTCAGGCTTGCACGGTGTTGTATCGCCAGCAGTGTTTATTCCCATAGCAGAAGAGCACAAGCTGGACAGCGCCATTGGTCTTCAAGCGCTGGAAGCGGCATGTGATTACATTTCAATAATGGAATCGCAGCAGGGTGACGCCATTCCTTTGTCTGTGAATATCAGCGCTAATCAGATGCTTGACCCAGAATTTCCAAATCAGGCAATGTCTATCTGTATGGATAATGATGTGTCTCGCGAATTTATTGAGCTAGAGCTCACTGAGTCGGTCTTTATTCGCGATGAAAAATCAGCACTTAGAGCATTAAACACGTTGAGAGAGCATGGGTTTAGACTGTCTCTGGATGATTTTGGCAGTGGTTTTTCATCTCTTAGCTACTTGCGAAGTTTCCAGTTTGAAGTGGTTAAGGTGGATAAAAGCTTAATTCAGGGTATTCACCAAGATAGCAAAGCCAATGCGCTATTTAATGGTTTGATAGCCATGTTAAAGAGTTTGCAAATAGATGTGGTGGCTGAAGGCGTAGAGTTGGAGTCTTATTTGCCTTTCATGGAGCAGGCCGACATTCAGCTAATGCAGGGGTTTTACTTTGATAAACCAATGCCTTACGACCAGTTCTTGGCAAGGCATACTACTGAGCCTAATCGGTAATGTCTTCAGCTAAGCATAAACAAAAAAAGCCCTATCGGGCTTTTTTTAATGACTAAGCAAGCTCGTTACTTAGCATTAGTGCTTTCAAAGATTTTATCTGCCGATGCGGCAACAAAGCCTTTGTAAAGCTTACCATCAGGCATTTCATAGCGTTGTGCAAACTCGTAGAAGCAGCTTGGAATTGCCACAGTTTCGTCGCTAAACGCTACGTCAGCACGGTCAGCCATCGTTGATGATTGCGCTAAAAATACGTCTGGACCACCTTTAATTTCGCCGCCAGAGGTGTTTAGCACAAAGCCTGCTTCTTTAAGCAATGTGTTTACGTCGGTAAGCTCGTCAGTACGGGTTAAGTGATTAACACTTACCGTAAAGTGGTTAGCACGGAAGCCCCATGCCGCCATCCACGCCGCGTATTCTGATTCGCTAAGCAGTGTGTCGTATTCTGCTTTAGTAACGTCCCAATGTTTACCCGAGTACAAGAAGTTATCTGCATCCACTACAGACTCAGGCATTTGATCAACCATCTTCTTGATAATTGCTTGAGCAGTTTCAGAAAGCTCATTTACACGAAGCTCACTAATAAATACTTTTGGTTTAGTATCGTCAGGGTGCTCGAAATGCTTTGCAGTAAGCTTTTTCGCTTCAAAGTCATAGTCGCCTTTAGCTTCATAACCCAATGCTAAGAAGTGCGCAGCAAGCTTGTCTAAGCGGGTTTTATCAAGAGCAAAAGTTCGAAAAGCTACATGGTCGTTAACGATGTCGTTCGTGTTTTCTTCACCCGCCAAAAGTGCATGAATTTTATGCGCTGAGGGAGTGATGGTAACGTAATCGTCCCACATGTTGCTAAACAACGTATCGATGTTGCTATGCATGGTGGTAGGGTCCTTTCTGTCGTTGACTATTTTTAAACGAATAGTTCGTATAGGGTTGGTACTAAACTGGCCGACACAAAAATCGGGTCGGCCTTTTTGTAACGTGAAAAGCTTGGGTTACATCGACAAGCCTGGGCTTAATTTGCCCGGCATAGTAACTTTATCAAGCTCAACTGAAGCAACTGGGTACGCACAGTAGTCGGCTGCATAAAACGCACTTGCTCTGTGGTTACCGCTGTCGCCCACGCCACCAAATGGCGCTGCGCTGCTTGCACCTGTAATAGGTCTATTCCAGTTTACGATGCCCGCGCGAATGCGTGCGAAGAAGTAGCGATAATCTTCTTCGTTGTCGCCTAGAAGACCTGCTGATAAGCCAAAGCTGGTGTTATTCGCTTCTTCAATCGCAGCGTCGAAATCGCTGTAACGAATTACTTTAAGTAGTGGACCAAAGTGTTCTTCGTCAGGCAGTGAAGCAAGCATGTCAGTCACATCAATGATGCCAGGAATAGCAAAACCTTTGTTCTCGTCTTTTTGTTCAAGGCGAACTAGTACTTTACCACCAAGGTTTTCAAGCTCTTGCTGTGCTTTTACCATCAGTGCCGCGGCATTGCTTGAGATCATTGCGCCCATAAATGGTTGATCTTCAGCGTCATAATCACCCACCTTAATATTCTTGGTCACTTCGATTAAGCGAGCAAGGATTGCATCACCCTGTGCATCGGCTGGTAAGAATAGGCGACGTGCACACGTACAGCGCTGACCGGACGTAATGAAAGCAGATTGAACGATGTCATGTACGGCAGCATCAACATCAGCCACATCTTTAACAATGAGTGGGTTGTTACCACCCATTTCAAGCGCCAAGATTTTACCTGGGTGACCTGCGAACTGCTCGTGCAAGATTTTTCCTGTGCGTGAGCTACCCGTAAAGAAAAGACCATCGATATCGTTATGCGACGCCAAAGCCTTACCTGTTTCAACTTCACCTTGTACTAAGTTAAGTACGCCCGCTGGCAGGCCAGCAGCATCCCATAGCTTCACCATTTCTTGTGCAACCATAGGCGTCAAATCGCTTGGTTTAAACACAACTGTGTTACCTGCAATAAGGGCTGGAACAATGTGTCCGTTTGGCAGGTGGCCAGGGAAGTTGTATGGGCCAAATACAGCAACAACGCCGTGAGGCTTGTGACGAATGAAGGCTTTACCTACAGGCATTGGATTTTCAACGTTTCCCGTGCGTTCAAAATAGGCTTTTTCAGAAATACCAATTTTGCCCATCATGGCGCCAACTTCAGTGGCAGTTTCCCACTCTGGCTTGCCCGTTTCTTTAGCCATAACTTTGGCAAGGTGCGCTTTAGCTTCTTCTAGCTTAGTGCCATAAATCTTAATAATTTCAAGACGCTCTTCAACGGTTTTCATGCTCCATGCTGGAAGTGCAGCACGAGCGGCGTTAATTGCGTCATCAATTTGAGAGGCTGTCGCAGACTTACCTTCCCAAATCACTTCGTTTTTTGCAGGATCAATTGACGCTAAGTCATGACCTTGTCCGGCAACCCATTCACCGTTGATAAAATGTGTATGTAGCATAGTGGGTGTCCTTTTAATCTCTGAATGTAACGGGGGCGAAGCGTACGTGCTCTCCCTCTTTGACATTCAATGCAGCAGCGGCTTGGCGAGATAGTACGGCAACTTGCTTTTCTTCGCTTACCGTCATCTCGGTGGCAACTGCACGAAAATCAGATACTGATGTATTAATGATGTAGTGCGTTTGCCCTTGGGCAGCAGCGCTATCGTCTATCACTACAGGCAGTTTTAAGCTCGACTGAGCCGTGCGGATGTGGCTTAAGTTTGCTTCTACCGTTGGGCCTGCGTCGAAAATGTCTACGTAGCCGCGGCAAGAAAAGCCTTCTTCTTCAAGAAGCTGAAGAGCAGGGCGTGTTTTGTCATGGACTTTGCCAATGACTTCCTGCGCTTCTTTGCTAAGCAGATTTACGTATATCGGGTACTTCGGCATAAGTTCAGCAATAAACACTTTATTACCAATGCCAGTTAAGTAGTCGGCAGTAGGAAAATCCATAGAGAAGAAATGGGTTTCCAACCACTCCCAAAACGGTGAGCGTCCTTCTTCGTCACTCACACCGCGCATTTCAGCAATAACTGTCTCAGAGAAGCGTTCACGGTGCTCCATCAAAAACAAAAATCGAACTTTTGAAAGGAAGCGGCCGTTTATGCCGCCACGGGCTTGTTCGCGAAGAAACAGCGTACATATCTCAGTAACACCGGTGTAGTCATTACAAAACGTTAGAATGTCTACCGTGTTGTGAATGTTGAGCTCGCGCGAGGCGTGCACTACTTTGCTTAGGTGGTAATGATAGAACGCATCGTCTATACCAACAGCCGCTTCAATACCTGTTGTTCCCACTACCTGTCCGGTAGTGGTGTCTTCCATCACAAACAAGTATGACTCATCGCCAGGTTCGGTTACGTCTGGTTTGTTAAACGCAGTTTCTGCACGATCAATTTTACGCTGCAGCAACTCGTCGTTGACAGGTAAAGACGTAAAGCCAATACCTGATTCAACGGCGATTTCTTTAAGCGCGTTATAGTCGGCCTTCGTGATAGGGCGAATGATATTCATGTTCGCTACTCGTGTTGTAATTATTCGGCGTTTACAACGGCAGCTACGGCGCGTTCAAAACGTGCAAGACCTTCTTTAATGTCTTCATCAGGAATAACCAGTGAAGGTGCAAAACGAATAACGTTCATGCCAGCAACAAGACACATAAGGTTCTCTTTCGTTGCAGCCATCATGAAGTCACGTGCACGGCCTTGGTATTTCTCATTTAACGCACAACCTAACAGCATGCCTTGACCACGTACTTCTTCAAATACGTTGTACTTTTCATTGATAGCACCTAGTAGTTCACGGAATAGGGCTTCTTTCTTAAGTACACCTTCAAGCACTTCTGGCTGGTTCACGATATCTAACGCTTTTTCCGCAACAGCACAGGCTAGTGGGTTACCACCGTAAGTGCTACCGTGGGTTCCTGGTTTAAGGTGTGCAGCGATGTCTGCTGTGGTAAGCATGGCACCAATTGGGAAGCCGCCACCAAGAGATTTCGCGGTTGTTAGGATATCAGGTGTTACGCCAAGACCCATGTAGGCATAAAGGTGACCAGTACGACCAACACCCGACTGAACTTCGTCAAAAATAAGTAATGCGTTGTGCTTGTCACAAAGCTCGCGAACGCCTTTTACGAAATCTACATCAGGTGGAATAATACCGCCTTCACCCTGAAGCGGTTCCATCATTACCGCGCAGGTTTTGTCAGAAATTAGCGCTTCAAAGGCAGCTAGATCGTTGTAGTCACAGTGGTCAACAGCGCCTGGCTTAGGACCAAAACCGTCAGAGTAAGCAGCTTGACCACCTACTGTTACGGTAAAGAAGGTACGGCCGTGGAAACCTTTATTGAAAGCGATGATTTGGTTTTTGTCTTCACCGTGCTTGTCCAGCGCCCAGCGACGAGCTAGCTTGAGTGCTGCTTCGTTCGCTTCTGCGCCTGAGTTTGCAAAGTAAACTCTATCTGAAAACGTTGCGTCATTTAGCTTTTTAGCTAAACGAAGGGCTGGCTCGTTAGTGAAAACGTTGCTTAAGTGCCAAAGCTTGCTGCCTTGTTCATTAAGAGCTTTCACAAGCTCTGGGTGACAGTGACCTAAAACGTTAACTGCAATACCGCCTGCAAAGTCGATGTACTCAGCTCCATCTTGATCCCATACGCGTGAACCTTCACCTCGAACAGGTACCATACCTGCTGGGTTATAGTTAGGAACCATTACATCATCAAATGTAGCGCGAGTTACGTTCATCTTTGTTACCTCTGCGTTGGGCGCCAATCACACTGTGTGATTTGGCTTATCGAATCTATGAGCACATTTTAGTACTACTTTGGTCGATAAGCGTTAATTGGGCGCGAAAAAACTAATCGGATTTGTTCAACAGTATGCCATTTTTTTTAACATTTGTCTTCTATGCAAAGGGCTGCAGCCCTTTATTTATAAGGACTGTGGCTTAATTTGCAGGAAAAGTGAATAACTATTAACTACTGGGCTATATCAATTAGTAATAATCAATTTTTGCGCTGAGAAAAGGGCTGCATACGGGTTTTAATGCACTGTGAAGCAATAAGAAAGGAGGGATAGGACTGGAAGCCTTACCTGTTTAATGTCGCTAAAAACGGGCAAGGCATTGAGCAACCGTCGATAATTTGGGGCATCATGCACATGAAATGAAAAAGGTGCATAACGAGTGCATGAATATCCATTAAAAAATTAATGATTTTCTTCGTTTTTCACCAAAGGAAGAGTGAAAATATCAATGGTTTTGAGTTTTTCGAGTGCACCAGCAGGGTAGCGTTGCTCCATGAAAAGCGGCTTTACTTCTTTCATTTCAACAAGCTTTAACTGATGTAACATCCGAATTTGTGTGTAGGTTCGGGCTTGATGAAGTACCTTACTGAGTGTTTTAGGCTGTGCAGGCGCTTTATCGGCACAAGCTCGCATAGGTTCTGCAATAGGCAAGCGCATTAAATGCATCCACTCTAAAATATCTGCGCTGATTGCATCTGCGAATTCTTGCTGTAGAGCAATAAGGTGGTTGGCTGAAGGAGCCACTTTGAGTAGCGCTTCATGTCGCTTTTGCTCTTTGTCTTTCTGGCATTCTTGCAACAGGTGTAGCTGAATTTTATCGAACAGTTTGAAGTAAAGTCTTGTTACGACACAACGCCCCAAATTACTGAGCATCGCAAGGGTATAAGCCTGGTTTTTGTTTAAATCCGTAAGTGCTGCAAGGCGTTTCGCCGTTATTGCAACGCCAGTCGTATAAGGCGTAAGCTTTTGTTTAATTAGCGGGTAAGGGTCGGTAATCTGAGGCATAGCACGCTTTAAGATGAGCGACGGTATCAATGTGCGTAGGTTTTCAATACCCAAAAAGCTCAATGCTGTGCGCAGTGTCTCTACCACAATGATGCGCCCACGGGAGTCTTTGCGCCTAAATTGTGGAGTATTCACCACAACGATCAGTTCATCATAAAGCCATGGCATGGTTGCGGCAATTGGCTCTAGTTTCGAAACCGAGCAAGCCTTCACGGAAAGTGCATCAAGAAGCTCGCCGATATTTTCGGGCAAGTTAAGTACGTTTTGAACGAGTTCGTCGGTATAGCCTAGCTGCTCTGTTAATTCACCTAGAAGGATCTCGTGAAGATGGTGACTCACTGATTCAAGATATGACGCTTCGGTTTTCTCTTGAAGGCGCTTGTTTTCAATCGCCACTTTTTCAACGTGCAGTAGCAGCCTGCGCGCATCACCTTGCTCCGATTGCTCGAAGCTTACTTCTCCCACCTTACGCCTTCCTAGCATTTCCAGCACTCGCTCTGGCGATATGATCATATTTTCAAAACGATCATCTATCGTGGGCGGTGTGGTTGCCCCCATTGTCATATTAAAAGCACTCCTGCTCATAACTTTTTGGTGAACGGCAATATTATCGTACATCAAGGGCCTTTATTACTTTCGCTACGGTAATGATGAAAATGGTAGCTACTGCTTGAAAGCAAGCCATATTTACCCTGCAACGATTGATACTACGTGTGCGATACTTCGTATAATCTTTATTCAGCGCATTGGCTGAAACGAATTATGAAAAGTTAAACGAAAAATCAGTGAATTGCGAGTAATTCTGGCCTTCAAGCGTAACCTTTTACGCTATAAAAGCGTATCGGCATCAAACTCGTATACTTAAATTGATTAAAACTGAAGAAATGCATCCAGTACGCTATGACCGTGTTCGGTAAGCAGTGACTCGGGGTGGTACTGCACGCCCCAAATAGGATAATAATTATGGGAAATTGCCATGATTTCCTTCGTGCCCTTTGCGGTTTCACACCATGCATCAACACTCAGTGAGGCAGGTAGCGATGCGGGATCTAAAACCAATGAGTGGTAGCGCGTCACGTTAAACGGGTTAGGTAAGCTTTTGAATAAGCCACTGTTGCGGTGTGTTAGGGGTGAAACTTTTCCATGCTTAATCTCTTGTGCACCTACCACCTTGGCACCAAACACTTGACCTATAGCTTGATGACCCAGGCATACACCTAAAATAGGAATCTTGCCTGCAAAATGTTCAATCGCAGATAAGCTGATGCCCGCTTCATTAGGCGTGCATGGTCCCGGTGAAATAACTAACTGTGAAGGCGCTAAGCGAGATATGTCGTCTAAGGTCAGTGCGTTATTTCGCACCACTTCAACGTCGACGCTGAGCTCGGTGAAATACCGAGCGAGGTTATGAGTGAACGAATCGAAGTTATCAATTAACAGCAACACAGCAGTGCTAGTCCTTGGTATTTCTAAGTTGCGAAGGTTTTAGCCATGAAGGATTAAATGAACCCTTCATGGCTTGTAGCAAGATGTTGGAATTCGGCTGTTATGGCTTTGGAATAAAGCCGACTGCTTTGTATACTTTAGCTAAAGTTTCAGCCCCTCGCGCTGACGCTTTCTCAGCACCCTGACGCATTACGTCGTCAAGATATGCTCTGTCTGCGCGAATTTCAGCATAGCGGGCCTGAATTGGTTCAAGTAGAGCAACCACAGCGTCTGCAACATCACCTTTAAGGTGGCCATACATTTTGTCAGTATATTCAGGCTCAAGCTCTTTAATTGATTTACCCGTCGCAAGTGAAAGTAGGGTCAGTAAGTTAGACACGCCTGGTTTTTCAGTTGGGTTAAAGTAGATATTAGCTTGCTCGTCAGAGTCGGTCACGGCACGTTTGATTTTCTTGGCTAACTTCTTAGGATCTTCTAATAAGCCGATGAAGTTATTCGGGTTGTTGTCAGACTTAGACATCTTCTTTTCAGGCTCTTGAAGGCTCATGATGCGCGCGCCAAAGTCTGGGATATATGGGTCAGGTAGACGAAATACATCGCCGTATAGATTGTTAACACGTGTAGCAATGTCACGAGTCAATTCAAGGTGCTGCTTCTGATCTTCACCTACCGGTACTTTATCTGCTTGGTATAGCAAAATATCTGCTGCTTGGAGTACAGGGTAGCTGTATAAGCCTACATTAATGTTATTTTCGTTCTTCGCAGACTTATCTTTGAATTGAGTCATGCGATTAAGCTCACCCATTTGGGCGTAACAATTCAATACCCAAGATAGCTGTGCATGTTCAGGCACATGGGATTGCAAAAACAGAGTACTTTTTTGTGGATCAATACCGCAAGCAAGGTAAAGAGAAAGACCGTCTAGACAAGCTTCAGCAAGCTGCTTAGGGTCTTGTCGTACAGTAATAGCATGCAAATCCACTATCATATATAAGCAGTCGTGGTCGTCTTGCATGGAAACCCACTGTTTAAGTGCACCCATGTAATTGCCAAGGGTAAGTTGTCCTGAAGGCTGACAGCCACTTAATACAACGGGTTTATTACTCATTTCTTTTTACCTGTAATACGTTAAAAACTGTGAAAATAAAGCTTGAGAAAATAAAGCTTCAAAAATTATGCTTTAGACAGTGACGCTAGTTCATTGCGCATTTGCTCAATGACATCGCTGTAGTCGGGTTGAGAAAAAATAGCCGAACCAGCCACAAACATATCCGCGCCCGCTTCCGCTATTTCGCGAATGTTATCGACTTTTACGCCACCGTCAATTTCAATTCGAATATCGTAGCCGCCTTCTAATACACGCTGTTTCACTGCGCGCACTTTATCTAAGGTGCTAGGAATAAACTTTTGACCACCAAACCCCGGATTAACCGACATAATAAGAATGTGGTGCAGTTTGTCCATGACGTGGTCAAGGTAATGTAATGGCGTTGCTGGGTTAAATACGAGCCCCGGCTTGCAACCTGCATCGATAATAAGCTGTAGAGAGCGGTCTATGTGCTCAGACGCTTCTGGGTGAAAACTAATATAGCTGGCCCCTGCATTCGCGAATTTTTCAATTAAGTCATCGACGGGTTTCACCATTAGGTGCACATCAATGGGAGCGGTAATGCCGTAGTTTCTTAACGCCTCGCAAATCATTGGCCCAAACGTAAGATTGGGTACATAGTGGTTATCCATTACATCGAAATGCACCACATCAGCGCCAGCCTCTAATACCTTTTCTACGTCTTCGCCAAGTCGAGCGAAATCGGCCGATAGTATTGATGGAGCAATTAGGAATGGTTTCATTGCATGTCCTTTCATTCTAAAAACAACAAGGTGCGTTGCCACTTACGTTTCACCTTTTGCGAAAGTTTACCCAAATCCGTGCTTCTTTACTATGCAAAGGGTTAATCAGCGTTAATTTCACGGAAATTTAAGATAAACGGACTTTGTCAGAACGTTGCCCAATTTTGGTGAGCACGCGTTATGTTGGTGCATTTTTATGCAGCGTTTTTTTGTTTCGGTGACAGCGGAAGAATTTTTTAAGTGAAATAATACTTTAAATTTCAATTTGTTAATTTATTTTTTGCGAGTTTTTTTGATGAACCATAAATGGGCATCAACTTTGCGTTATCCAGTCCAAAAAAGAAAACACAGACAGAAAAAACGAATTACAACAAGTTTGAATTTGACTGGAGAACACACATGAAAACATCTACAAAAAGAACAATACTTGCCGCTGCTATTTCTTCAGCGTGTCTGTTAACAGCCATGCCTAGCTATGCAGAAGGTTCATTCACTGCTAACGCTAGTGCAACCAGTAACTATATTTGGCGTGGTTTAACACAAACCGTTAACGAAGCCGCAGTACAGGGTGGTATCGATTACGCGCATGAAAGTGGTTTTTATGCGGGTACATGGGCATCAAATGTAAGCTATGAATCAGACGACATTTACTCTTATGAGCACGACATGTACTTTGGTTTTTCTGGCGAGTCTGAGGGTATTGCGTACGACTTTGGTTACCTTTATTACAACTACGATGATGAAGCAAACTTTGATTTTGCGGAAGTTTACGGCACCGTAGGTATGGGGGGGTTAAGCCTTACTGTATACCTTTTAGCGCACACTGAAGCTGACGAAGGCGAAAATCAAGACTTCGGTTTTGCACAAGCATCGTACACCTCGCTTGATTACAGCATGGAGATCTTAAACGGTACGGAACTTGGTTTCCACGTTGGCTATCACGAAGGCGATTTCGCTGAAGCATTTAACGGTGTAGAGGGTTATGCAGACTACGGTGTTTCGATCGCTAAAGATGGTTTTAGCTTCGCTGTAACTGGCACTAACTTAGATGACGACGGTGCCGATGCATTGGATAACGACGCAGTGAAATTTACTGTAGCATACTCTATGGACTTCGAACTGTAATGACCTTGTAGAGGCCATTGGATGGCCTTTATCAAAACGTTGAGTACTAAAAGCCTAATGTGTTTTCGTTAGGCTTTTCATTTTTTACAAGCAACGCATTTTTAACTTGTTCGTAACCTGCTTTTGATTATAATGAGATTAATTTTTAAACGAGTGTAAGGAGTATTCAGGATGAAGGTTCTTCCATTTTTTGCGATTTGTGGAGCGGTAGCGCTTGTTAGCGTTGCGGTCACAAGTACGCCAAATTCACACTCGTCAGTATGCGAATTCCAACCAGTTACGGAGTTCAACCCCAAGTTGCCCGCAAGCCATATTCAAAACCAATGTGCCCGTCATCAAGAGGGTGTGGAGGAAGTCAGTTGGCTGTCATGGATAGCGGGGAAATCATCATCTTTCCAATTCCACTTTTTAGACCTACTTGAGTTGATGCACAGCGACGAAGGTAATCGAGATTTCACCTCACCTGCTAACGACACTTAGGGGAAAATTATGCAGTCTGGTACTGGTTTTTGGTCAGTTCTAGGTAGTGTAGTTGCTAGTCTATTTGGTGTTCAGAGCCATAAAAACTACGAACGTGACTTTACTAAAGGCACTTTTATCAGTTTCGCCGTTATTGGCGTAATCTTGGTTGTGCTGTTTGTTGTTACGCTTTTTATGTTCGTTAAATGGTATACGGGCTATAGCGCATAGCAATTGCGTGAATACACATTAAAATCGTATGCGGGTAAGGCGGTCGATGCGCTACCTATAAGACGTCTTTTCGGCATCACACACTAAACTGAAGGGCGGGGAAACGTCTTCTTTTTTCGAGTGTTTCGCTTTGGTGTGACGTTAGCTGGAGGGAAATAAGCCAAAATTTCATCCACAGGCTGTCGCTTTGCACCGTTTTGACTTATCGAACGCTTAACTGACAGCATACTGAAATCTGCCCCGTGATAAAGCGACCGAGTTAGCGGTAAATCGTGATTTGAGATGAGGACAGGTATACCTCGCTTTTTTGACGCGCGGGTGGCGAGCTCAGCCAGCTTCTCTTGAGATTCTTGTCCGAAGCTTCGCGCCGCATAGCTGGTAAACGCTGCAGTCTTGCTGATAGGAGCATACGGTGGGTCACAATAAATAACGTTGCCACGCCTAGCTCTAGAAAAAACCTTTTCAAAAGGAAGACAAGTAAACGTCGCTTTTTGTGACTTTTCCGAGAACACAAACATCTCGTCTTCTGGAAAGTAAGGCTTTTTATAGCGGCCAAAAGGTACGTTAAAACGCCCTTGAAGGCTGTAGCGGCATAAACCGTTGTACCCATGTCGGTTTAAATAAAGAAAAAGAATCGCTCGGTAGTATTCATCTTGCGTTGCGTTGAACTCTTCGCGCAAGTCATAGTACATCTTTTCTTCATTGCGACTCCCATCAAAAAATGCGCGCGCGTCGTTAATCAGAGCGTCTGGTTGTGCTTTTAAGAAGTTATATAAGTTGATGAGATCAGGATTGATGTCATTAAGCAGGTAGCGTTTGTATTGCGTATTCAGAAATACAGATCCGGCACCAACAAACGGTTCAATGAGTTTATTGGCTTGCGGTAATCTGGCCTGAATATGCTCAACCAAGCTGTATTTGCCACCGGCCCATTTTAAAAAAGCCCGGTTTTTTTTCTGCATCATGCTTAAACGTTACTACCTAGACGGAATGAAGACGGTGGTTTTTCCGTGCGCCGCCGTTCCAAGGGAAAGGGTCGTCTTTATACTTTTATGCTGATCAGTATCAGATATCACCACACTAAAGGTAGATTGTAACTTTCATCAGTAAAACGGACAACCAACAAGTGTCGCAAGAACGGAATTTTGCTCATTTACTGGAAATATTATGGCCACCCGGTTGTGAAATGACTTAATTTTGCGCTTTGCTCATCTCTGAGAGGATTTGGTTTCCTCGCTTTATAAACGCATTTTGTTTACCTGGATATTCGGGTAAATCTGTTCGTGCTTGTTGCGCTTGAGATAACGACGTGTAGATTTGCTTGTTAACTACTACAAACCAGTCGCCACCATAGCGCGTCGTTTTATAAATTCGCGTTTGCTCAGTTAGATTGTTTTCTCGTAGGAACTCACTGAGAACAGACTCACTTTTCATCGCTAACAATTGTATAGCGTAGTCATCTTCCCCAATCCAGCCTTCTTGACTCGATTCACTGGCCACTGTGGTTGGCGCTACATTATCGTTGACGCCGTCCGAGTTTAATTTGGCACCTTGAGCAGATTGTTGATCATTTAGCGCACCACTGCTAACCACCTCTGAACCATTGGAATCAGTGGTATTACCTCCAATCGGGGCATTCTCAACCTGGTTATTGTCTGCCTGTTCTGAAGATGGCGTAACTTCAGGTAAGGATGAAACCGCATTTTCCCAATTGGTAATCAACGGACCGTTATCTGACGATTCATCAATTAACGAGCCACCAACGTCTGCACTATCATCATTGGGCGCGGAAACAAGCTCTACATTGCCTATTTGGTTGGTTGCTTGAGTTGCTGAGTCTGATGCTGTTGTTTCGCTTTCATAGGTTTCACCATTGCCTATAAGCTTGTTATAAGCAGAGCCGGGCTCAACCTGCGTTCTTTCAGGTTCCGGCGAAGGTTGACTAATAGGCGCAAAAATCGATGCTAATTTATCACCGTATTGCCAGTAAATAAGGCCAGAAAACGTAGCAAGGAACACGCATATAACAGCGATATAAAACCACTTAGACTTTAACGGGTTGATAAAAGTTTGCGTATTTTCACGCTGTCTATTTTCTAAATGAGCCTGAAAAGCCTCGCGACGTGAAGCAATCATTTTGTCGAGCTCTGACTCGAAGCTATGCTGTTCGCTAATGACTGACTGGCTGCTAATTATTAGTGGGGTTTCTGTATTTTTTGCAGGAAGCCACTGCTTGGCGCGCTCAGCCCATTCGTTATTCGCGAACAAAAGCACATTTAAATGCTGTTTGTTACCAGCAAACCGACTTTGTAACACCAGGTCCCATAGTTCTTGCAGTAGTGCATCAGGAAGATTGTGGGCTTGGGTGATGGCTATAAGAATTGGGCCTTCGTGACTATTTAGGTCGGAAAGTAGTTCGTTTAGAGGCCTAACGAAGCTACCCACCACTTGACCAAGAAGCTGCCGACAAAGTTGTCGACGGTAGTCAGAGGGATCCATATTTTCTTGCGCAGCTAAATACGCAATCTCGGTATCATCGTGCTGCTGGAAGACAAAGGCTTCAAGGGTCTTTTGTTGTTGAGCAATAGACTCACCACTGACAAAAATCAGCTGAGAAGAGTAATTGACCAAATATTCCAAACGTTCATGCAGTTCACTTTGCATGGGAGTTTGCCCTTATTCACCGTTGCTTTAAAAACTGTCCTGCAACGCATTTATTCATGATTCCAACTAACGTAGGGAAGTCAAGATAGACGCGTTGCCAGGTTGTCGCGAGGGCTAATGACTAAGAAAGGATGTCGGTAAGAATGGCGTCCGTGACGTCCTTGGTAACAACCGCTTTGCCTATGCCTTGAGGAAGTACAAATCGAATACTGCCAGCTTCCACTTTTTTATCGCGTTTCATATGCTTAACGTAGTCATCCTTTGTCATACTATTTGGGCCTGCAACCGGTAAAGCAAATGCTTCAAATAGCGACGATACGCGTCGTGTTTCTGACGCTTCAAACCACGTTAATGCTTCAGCAGCTTTACAAGCAATTATAGTACCAGCGGCTACCGCTTCGCCATGCAGCCAGTTACCGTAGCCTTGCTCGGCTTCAATAGCGTGACCGAACGTGTGGCCTAAGTTAAGAATGGCGCGTAAACCACCTTCACGTTCATCTTTTGCTACCACGTCTGCTTTGATTTCGCAGCAGCGAGAAATAGCTTGGGTAAGAATTTCAGTATCAAGCGACGTAAGCGCATTTACATTACTTTCAAGCCATTCGAAAAACGGTGCGTCGTAAATGATACCGTATTTGATGACCTCTGCCATGCCAGCAGCAAACTCTCTCGCGGGTAATGTAGCGAGGGTATCAGTATCAATGGCCACATAAACCGGTTGGTAAAAAGCGCCAATCATGTTTTTGCCGAGAGGATGATTTACCGCGGTTTTTCCACCTACTGATGAGTCGACTTGAGAAAGCAAAGTTGTAGGAACTTGAATGAAGGGCACACCGCGTTGGTAAGTTGCCGCAACAAAGCCAGTAAGATCACCAATTACACCACCGCCAAGTGCGATAAGTGTCGTATCTCTTGCAGCGTTTAGCTCAAGAAGGCGTGTCATAACCACTTCGAATTGGGCAAGATTTTTGTGTTGCTCGCCGTCCGGCAAAATAATGGTTTCAACCTGAACATTACCACACGCCGCTTTAGCGGTTTCTAAATACAGTGGGGCAACAGTTTCGTTGGTAACAATGACGGCAAGTGGGCCTTTTATATAGGCACTAAAAAGGCCAGGTTGCGAAAGCAGCCCAGCCTCTATCTGTATAGGATAGCTACGTTCTCCAAGTTCCACAGTTAAGGTTGACATTGGCGTAGCACCTCCTATTACATATTTAATTTATAAACCAATTTTACTGATAATCTGATTCGCTACAGCACGCGCACTTTGGTCGTCTGTATCAACAATGTAATCAGCAACTTCTTCGTAAAGCGGGTTGCGCATTTCTGCAAGATCGCGAAGTACTTGTTCTGGATCTTCGTTTTGTAGCAAAGGACGACGTTTGTCACGTTGTGTACGGGCAACTTGCTTATCGATTGTCGTTTGTAGGTAAACAACGATGCCGCGGGCAGATAAACGATTACGCACAGCTTTAGTTACAATAGAACCGCCGCCAGTAGCAAGTACAATACCTTGCTTATCTGTCAAATCGTTAATGACGTTTTCTTCGCGTTTACGGAAACCGTCTTCGCCTTCAAGGTCGAAGATCCAGGCAATGTCTGCACCCGTGCGGCGCTCAATTTCCTGATCCGAATCAAAAAAGTCTAGGTGAAGTTCGTCTGCCAGATGTCTACCGATGGTACTTTTGCCAGCACCCATTGGGCCAACTAAAAAGATATTACGTTTTTCAGCCATATTTGCTTATATCACAACTTAATCATGTTAGGGGCAGTGCACTGTTGCCTTACCAGCCTACCCATTGACTCGTGCCTATTTAGTGTCCAATAAGCACCACTCCTTAAACCTCGCTTAAATTTCGAGGCGGGGATTATCTCAGTTTCATGCAAGGCGTTGCAAGTTTTGTTACTAACAAATAGCGTATACCTGTAAATTTAGTTACAAAAAAAGGCTGAAAACCAAAAAAGCGCACAAAAATGCGCTTTTTTGAAGGCTAAAAATGAGGATTATGGTCTTTCAGTGACTATCTTGGGTGTCACAAAGATAAGTAGTTCTCGTTTTTGCTGAAGTTGTGACGAGTTTCTGAAAAGGGCACCAACGACAGGCAAATCACCAAACAAAGGCACTTTCGACACGCCATCAGAACTGGTTTGTTGGAATATGCCACCCAATACGATGGTTTCGCCGTTTTCTACCAATACCTGCGTTTTAATTTCTTGGGTATCGATGGCTACGGCCTCACCAGTAGACGTAGAAACGGTTTCGCCACGGGTATCTTGCGTAACAACTAAATCCAAAATAATGCGATTATCAGGCGTAATATGTGGCGTAACTTTCAGTGACAAAACGGCTTTTTTGAACTCTACTGAAGTCGCACCGCTAGACGTTGCTTGTACGTAAGGTATTTCCGTACCTTGTTCAATGTAAGCTTCATGCTGGTTAGCAACCGTAATACGAGGACTCGCAATAATTTCGCCTTTGTTTTCAGATTCTAGTGCGGAAAGCTCAAGGTCTAATATGGTGCCATCAACCAAGCTCGCAATTTGAAAGCCAATGCTACCCGCGGCGCTGGTCACAGGCAGGTTCACATTAAGGCGATTATCAATGCTAGGCACTATGCCGCCGGCAATGGTGTCTGCGCCCTCAAGGCTTCCCGACACACCATTATCGTCTTGACGGTCGCTGAAACCCCAACGAACGCCAAGCTGCTCGTCTACATCGTCAAGCACAGTAACCATACGGCTTTCAATCAGCACTTGCTTTACTGGAATATCTAACGCATTGATGGTTTTTCTTGCTTCATCAATAGAGGCTAACGTGTCGCGAATAAGTAAAGTGTTGGTTCGTTCATCTACTGTAACACCCCCTCGCTCAGATAAGATCCCGCCCTCTGTCGACTTTAAAATCGTGGCCAGGGCAGCAGCTTTTGCATAGTTAACAGGAATATTAACCGTATGAAGAGGCGCTAAGTCTGAAACTTGCTTTTTAGATTGAAGGGCTTGGGTTTCACGAGCCGATAGTTCTTCAGCCGGTGCAATTAATAAAATGTTGCCCTCTAAGCGTTTATCCAGACCTTTAACACGCAAAATCATGTCGAGAGCTTGATCCCACGGAACGCCCGACAAGCTTATCGTTACGTTTCCTGTTACGGTGTCGGTGGTCACTAAGTTAAACCCATTAACCTGCGCAATAATTTGTAAAACTTGTCTCACAGGAACATCTTGAAAATCGAGCGAAATGGGGTCGCCTGTGTATTTCTTTTCCGCTTCCAAGGCGTCTTGCTGCGCGCTGTCCATTGGCGTTATCGCCATACGAATTACGCCGTCTTTTACCGTATTTTGAACCGTAACTGGGCCCGAATAATTAACCTCAATTCGCGCGCCATCTTTATCTTCGAATGTCTCGATGGTAGAAACCAACGTGCCGAAATCAGCCACATTAAGTTCTACCAATTGGTCTTCGCCTAACTTGGTGTTTGGTAATGTAAGGGATACTTTTCCTTGTGACTCAATAAGCTGAAGCTTTGGCGCTTGGCCCTCAAAACTCACCAGTGTTACAGCGGTATTGTTAGCTGCTTGAGTAAAGTCGATGTTTGTGACCGTGGTGGTAACGGTTGATGCATTTCGTTTAGTATCAGGGTCGACTAACAAAGGCTCTTGGGCTTTTACTGGCGAAACAAATACGGTTAATGAAAATATTGCAGCCACAGCGAAAGCCAGCCAATACCATCTAGGCACTCTACGATTCAGAGATTTGTTAAATATGTATCGTTCGGCCATGCTTACTCTCCCGCCTTCGATGCTGTAGTCATTGTTGTTGTTTTCCTTTGCCAGCAGCCCGCACCATCAGGTAATAACTGTTCAATAGTAATTGAGTCGGTGCTAATTTGCGTAATTTTGCCATAAAACAAGCCGATACGACTCCCTACTTTAGCTTTATGTAATACGCCATCGTTACTTTTCAATAATGCCCACTGCACTCCTTTAACGGCAAAGTTGCCAGTCAGTGCGAGGGCGTCCACGCCATAGGCTTCCAATGCTTCTTTAGGGCGCTGGAAGTTTGGCTGTAAACAGTTTTCTACCCGCGCTTTTGCTACTGGAGCTGCGTTGTTCTTAGGGCGATCGAACGGGCTTCTTAAAGCGCTTGCCGAATAGCTAAAAGGTGGGTGAGTCTTGAATTCTGGATACGGTTCAATTTGTGGCTGAGCACGCTCTTTAACACTCTGTGTATAGGCATGCAGATCGTCGAGTTTAGGTGAACAGCCTGTTACTAACAATATGATCAAAAGAGATAAAAACGAACGAATCATTGTTCATCTCCTTCAATGTCTGTCGAGTTTTCCGAACGATAAGTTTTCGCCTGCAGCTTCAGCGACAGACCATTTGCTTCACGCTTTATGTCAAAATCGTGAAGTGTAACGATACGAGGTAAATCTGCGACTTTGGAAACGAATTCGCCAAAGTTGTGATAGCCACCGCTTACTTCCATTTCGATAGGTAGTTCGGTGTAAAACTCTTTTGGTACTTCTTGTTGCCAGTTAAGCAACTCAAACGTGAGGCCCGATGCGGTACCAACGTAAGTGATATCGTCAAGCAAACCCGGTGTTTCGTTGCTGGTTGGAAGACTTTTCAGCATAGACGAAAAGTCTTCCTTAATTTGCGCAAGTTGGGCTTGGTAAGCTTCTAAATTAGCCGCAATGCGGTACTTTGCTTCGAACTGTAACTTTAGTTCTTGTTCTTTTAATTCAGCCGCATCTTTAATCGGTAATTTGGGGCTTATTAGCATGTAGTAGCTCAACGCACCTACCAATATTGCGACAAACGCCGCCACAACAATGCGAACTTCGTTTGGCCAAATAGCGATTTGTTCAAAGTCGAGTTCGTTGAGTTCTTTTAGTTTTGAAACATCAAACTTCATGGTTATTGCGCCTCACTACTTTCTATTTCTAGGGGAGCAACATTGGGGTTTATCGAAAACGTAAGCGTAAAGTTGCTAATCGCTCTCGCAGCACTGCTGTCGGATTTAATGGTAGAAAGCTCTGCGGCAACGAACACTTTCGAGTTGTCCAGCGCGCGCATAAAGTCGGAAAGACGATTATTCGAATCACTAGTACCTTCAATTTCAATGCGATTATTGCTTCTGGTCATAGACTCAAAGGCCACGCCGGGAGGAACGAGTTTAGCAAGTTCATCAAATACTATAGGAGCTACATTGCGACTTGCTTGCAGTTGCTCAATTAATGCCATGCGCTGCTCAATGGCATTTTTACTATCTTTAACCTTTTTTATCTCTGCAATTTGCGCATCTAAAACCGCGATTTCCCGTTCAAGGTATTGATTACGCGAGTTTTGATTACTGATTTGCTGGTCGATAGCTTGACCAATGAACCAAAAAATCAATCCTACAATGGCGGCAACGGCAAGTAGCCCTGCCACGTATTGTTGTTTTTGATGTTGGCGCTGCTTCTCTCGCCAAGGTAGTAAATTTACATGTGCCATGGCGTAAAGCTCCGGCTCGCTAGACCCGCTGCAATCGCAAGCTGTGGTGCAATTTTGCTAAGTCTCGTGGCATCAAGTTTAGGGTTTATCGACATGTTGCTAAACGGATTGAAGCAATCAACCTCTAGGCCTAAGTCTTGTTTTAAAATGTCGACTAACGGTTCAATAGTAGCGGCACCGCCGCTAAACAGTATTTTGGTGGGGCGCTCTGCATGTAGCGTGCTCATATACATTTGTAATGCACGGTTGATATTTTGCTGTAGGTTAGCGGCAAATATAGGAAGCGTATCTTCCACCCAATTTCCAGACAGCGTGCCATCAAGTAGCTGACGCTCTGCGGTTTCACGCTCAACCATATGAATGGCGCTAATATCGTTAATTAGCTGATTTAAGCCAAAGGCGTGCTCTTTGGTGTAGATGACGTCGCCGTTTTTTATTACGCATATTTGAAGTAGCGAGGCGCCCACATTAATACAGCAAAGTGGCATGTCTTCGGTATGAGGCGTATGGAAAAAGTCCATGGCATTGCCGATGGCATAATTTTCCATATCAACAATTTTGGGCTCAAAGTTAGCTTCTCTTGCAAGCAGCAAGCGACTGTCTACCAAATCTTTATGCGCAGCGGTAAGTAATACATTTACTTTTCCTGTGTGCGTTGTGCTTGGCCCCATTTCTTCAAAATCTAAATATACTTCTTCAAGCGGATAGGGAATGAGACTGTCGGCTTCGATCTCAATTTGATTTTCTAAATCGTAATCGCTTTGCTCTGGGTCCATATAGACGATTTTACTGATCACTGACGTGCCAGCCACAGCAACATTTGCCAGCTTTAATTTTGTTTTTAGCGACTTTCGAATTTTCTTGAGAGCAATGCTTACTGACTCATAATCTTTAATATCACGCTCAGAGAAAGCGATTTTGTTAATTGGCTCACAGGCATACCCTTGAAGGACGAACCCGTCTTTCGATTGCTCTAACCACACCGCTTTTATTTGACGCGTGCCTATATCTAAGCCCACAATGGGCGGCAGCTTTTTCTTAAACAGCGATTTCATGTGCAAGTGTCCAGTTTCAAAGGTAGTTGCTCTAAAGTACAATGTTACTCTAATAGTCTTATGCGTATGGTTCTAGAGATAACACATACGTATAAAATATACGTCATTTCAACAAAATGTCTTGGTATCCGTTACAGTGAAGTACATCAAACCACTTATTTTATTTAGTTTTCTATCAGGCCTTCTTGGTTTTGCAGCACTGGTAGGTATTTACTTTTATATCAAACCTGACCTACCAAGTGTTACTGTACTTAAGGATGTACGCCTGCAAACACCCATGCAGATATACACCAAAGACGGAAAACTTATTTCACAGTATGGAGTTAAACGGCGGATCCCCGTAAAACTTGAGGAAGTGCCGCAAGAATTAATTAACGCCATACTCGCTACCGAAGACAGTCGCTTCTACGAACACCACGGTATTGACCCCATTGGTATAATGCGTGCTGCAGTAAGTTTAGTCCTTACTGGCGAAAAGCGTCAGGGAGCAAGTACGTTAACCATGCAGCTAGCACGAGGGTTTTTCCTTAGTCGGGAAAAAACCTATATCAGAAAGATCAAAGAAATCTTTATAGCACTGCACATGGAGCAAGAGCTTTCTAAGCAGGAAATTCTTGAGCTGTACCTCAACAAAATCGAATTAGGCCATAGAGCGTTTGGTTTTGGGGCGGCCGCCCAAGTTTACTATGGCAAACCGCTTAATGAACTCTCTTTAGCTCAAATTGCTACTATTGCAGGTCTTCCAAAAGCGCCATCAGTGCTTAACCCCATCAGCGGGCCGCAACGTTCTGTCGAGCGCAGACGCGTGGTTTTACTTCGTATGCTTGACGAAGAGTACATCACTAAAGCGCAGTTCGATGAAGCTGCGAATGCGCCAGTTTCAGCGAAAAAGCACGGTGCTGAAATTGAAGTGGATGCGCCTTATTTGGCCGACACCATTTATAACGAAATGGTAGAGATTTATGGAAAAGAAGAAGCAGAAACCGGCGGATACCAAGTTTTTGCGACTGCAACGTCAGATCTTCAATTAGCTGCTCAGCGTGCGGTGGTTCGAAATCTTCATGACTATGATGAGCGTCATGGCTATAAAGGCGCGCTTGGCTACTTATGGAATATTCCTAAGCCAGAAGGAAAGGATGACGCGATTCCACAACTTTCATTGAGCTATGACATAAGTGATAAGACAACACGAGAAGAGTGGGATAACGAATCAATCATGCGCGTGCTTGAAGAGATTCCTCACATTAAACCTCTTTTGCCATCGGTTGTTACGAAAGTAAATGAGCAGTCGATAGAAGTGTTGTCTGTAGATGGCAAAGCAATAACAGTCGAGTGGGATGGACTAGATTGGGCCCGACGCTACATTACAGACTTTAGGCAGGGTAGTGACCCCAAAACCGCTTCAGATGTGACTCAAGAAGGGGCGGTCATTTATATCAGACAGCAAGAAGGGCAGTGGCGCATTTCGCAAATCCCTGAGGTGAGCGGAGCGTTTATCGCACTTAATCCGAAAAACGGTGCGGTTGAAGCGGTTGTTGGTGGCTACAGCTTTTATCAAAGCCAGTTTAACCGAGCAACACAGGCCAAGCGCCAAGTGGGCTCGAACATCAAGCCTTTCGTTTATTCTGCTGCATTAGACAGTGGCTATACCCTTGCATCCATCATCAATGACGCTCCTATTAACCAATGGAATGCGGCGACGGGTGTAGCTTGGCGACCGCAAAACTCGCCAGCTGAATACGACGGCCCAATTAGAATGCGTAAAGCCCTTGGTAAATCGAAGAACGTGGTATCGGTTCGACTATTGCGTGGTGTTGGTCTTAGAGAAACGGCCGATTACTTAACACGCTTTGGTTTTAATAAAGACGATATCCCACTTGATGAAACCGTATCCCTTGGGTCGAGTTCACATACGCCGCTTGAAGTAGTAAGAGGTATGTCGGTCATTGCGAACGGTGGCTACTTAGTAAACCCTCATTTTATCAGCAAAGTGCTTGATGAAAACGGCGATGAGCTTTGGAAAGCAAACCCAGTTTGGGCGTGCAATCGTTGTGAAAATCAAAGCGATCCAGAAATACTACCTGAAGACGAAGAAGCCGATATTGAAGCCTTACTTGCCGCTGAACTAAATCAAGATATTTTACTTGGCGACGTCGATGATGACGAAGCTGCAGAAAAAGTGATTGCGCCTCAGGTTATTACTGCTCAAAACGCTTTCTTAGTGGCAGAAATGATGCGAACGGCTGTGAGAGCAAACGGAAATTGGAGCAAGAAAACCTATTGGTTAGGCACCGGCTGGCGTGCTCGTAATATTCTTCAGCGTACTGACATAGCTGGGAAAACGGGAACCACGAATGACTCGCGAGACACGTGGTTCAGTGGTTTCCACAAAGATTTGGTGGCCACCACATGGGTAGGCTTCGACAACATGGGGCGCCAGTTAGGGCGAGCTACGCGAAACCAAAACCTCATTAACAAGAATGCTGAGAAATTCAACTGGATAGGCAACGCCATGATCGGCATTGAAGATGGAGCTAAAGCTGCTGAGCCAGCGTGGATCAGATTTATGCAACATGCTCTAGAAAATAAACCACATACGCCAATGCCCGTACCAGAGAATATAGTGCGTGTTCGCATTGATCGTACCAGTGGAAAGTTGACCAGACGAACAGACCATACGACACTATTCGAATATTTCCTGCAGGGAACCGAGCCAACGACTTATGTTCGCGATGACGAAGTGTTGGATCCGGCCACGCAGGATACGACTACTGCGCCTGAGCCAGAAGAAATATTCTAATTACTAAGAGGCACGTTGCACGCGTGCCGCTTCAGGCTTAGGTGATGTATTTGCCTGAACACATTATCGGAAAACCAATGTCAGAAGATTCACAGCGATATCTTTATATTCCTCATGCCGGCCCTTCATTGCTGGAAACCCCCCTACTGAATAAAGGCAGTGCCTTCACTGCACGGGAACGTGCGGCGTTTAACCTGACGGGTCTAGTGCCACCAAGGTATGAAACCATCGAAGAGCAGGTTGAACGTGCTTACATGCAATACAGCAGCTTTGACGAAGCACTAAACAAGCATATTTATCTGCGCGCAATTCAAGACAATAACGAAACCTTGTTTTACCGCCTAATTCAAAAGCACATCGATGAGATGATGCCCATCATCTACACCCCTACTGTAGGTGATGCATGTGAGCAGTTTTCAGATATCTATCGCAGTTCGCGTGGCTTGTTTGTGTCGTATGAAGAACGTCACCAGCTTGATGACATTGTTCGCAATGCAACGAAGCGCAAAGTGAAAGTGATTGTTGTGACTGACGGTGAACGCATTCTAGGCTTGGGAGACCAGGGTATTGGTGGAATGGGCATTCCTATCGGTAAACTATCGCTTTACACAGCGTGTGGTGGAATTAGTCCAGCATACACATTGCCCGTAATGTTAGATGTAGGTACTAACAACGAAAAGCTGCTAAACGACCCAATGTATATGGGGGCGCGCCATCCGCGTATTGGACAGGAAGAATACGACGAATTCGTTGATATGTTCATTAATGCCGTGAAGCGACGCTGGCCTGATGTAATGATTCAGTTTGAAGATTTTGCGCAGCCAAATGCTATGCCGTTATTAAACCGCTATCGCAACGACGTGTGTTGTTTTAACGACGATATACAAGGCACTGCTGCCGTTACCCTTGGTACTATTTTGGCGGCATGTAAAACCAAGCAGCAAAAGCTACGCGACATGAAGGTGGTGTTCGTGGGTGCGGGTTCGGCAGGCTGTGGTATTGCTGAAATGCTCATTCAACAAATGGTATTTGAAGGCCTGACTGACGAGCAAGCACGTAAGCAAGTGTTCATGATTGACCGTTTTGGTTTGGTAACCGAAGGCATGGAAGGCTTACGCGACTTCCAACAAAAGCTTCAGCAGAAAAATGCTGACTTGGCTGATTGGACGTTCAGTGGAGATTATGCGTCACTACTTGATGTTATGCACTGCGCGCAGCCAGACGTACTTATTGGTGTTTCCGGCCAGCCAGGCTTGTTCACTGAACAAGTTATCCGTGCCATGAAGCAAGGCTGTGAGCTGCCAATCATCTTCCCGTTAAGTAACCCCTCACGACAAGTCGAAGCGCGTCCTGAGCAAGTGATTGAATGGACAGAAGGTGAAGTGATTATTGCTACAGGTAGTCCGTTCAAGCCTGTAGAGTACGATGGCAAAATATTCCCTATCGCTCAATGCAACAACTCTTACATCTTCCCGGGCATTGGCCTTGGTGTTGTTGCATCTAAAGCGAAGCTTATTAGTGACGAAATGCTGATGGCCGCAAGTAACGCACTTGCTTCAGCGTCGCCATTAGTCAACACGGGTCAGGGTTCACTATTGCCACCTCTTGCTGCCATTGCAGAAATTAGCAGAGAGATTGCTTTTGAGGTGGGTAGAGTAGCGATGGAACAGGGACTTGCTCTTGAAATATCTGACGACGCATTGCGCGCCAGCATTGAGCGTAACTTCTGGAAAGCAGAGTACCGCCCTTATAAGCGGGTAAGCATCTAGTATCCGTTAACGTTATAAGAAAGCAGGCTTAGCCTGCTTTTTTGTACTTGTGAACAACGCTTTCACCATGACTTACAACCCAAAAGCTGAAGTAAGCCACCGTCTCACTGCTCGAACTTCATCCATTTCACGGCCGTATTCCAACCAAATGTAATATGGTGTTGCCTATGCGCAACATTTCCTTGCTCTGATATACAACTTACTCTTAATGGTTTTTAATAAGCTTTTGTTATATAAGGTTAATTTTTCATTGGCACAATCATTGATAACACATTCCCTGATACTCAAAAAAGGAAAGGTAGGTGTTAGAGATGAAAAAAATGAAAAACAACTCAAACTTTTTAGGTTCTAGATTCGTTAAACGTTCGTTTTCTACATCATTGGTTATGGCTGCGCTTGCCACGCTTAGCGCGTGTGGAGGCTCAGATGATAAGATCGAAGACCAGCCCACGCCCACCATGAGTACCTTTTCCCTTTCAGTTTCTGACGCCCCTGTAGATGACGCCAGTGAAGTAGTGGTGTATTTCGATGAAGTTGAATTAATTGGCAATGAATCACCAATCACGTTCTCAGTTGAAGATGAAAATGGTGATCCTCGAAGCATCGACTTGTTGTCGCTACCGGGCGAGCAGTTTGAAGTTATCGTAGAAGATACTGAAATCCCAGTAGGTGACTACGACCAACTTCGTCTTAGTGTGACGGAAGATTCTTACATAGTAACTAATGAGGGAACTTACCCTATTCGCGTGCCAAGTGGCGAACTGAAACTTGATGGTTTTACTGCACAACCTAACTTTGACGCAGCCTACACCGTTGAATTCGATTTAAGAAAAAGCTTAGTCGATCCAGTAGGTCAAGAGGTCATTATGCTAAAACCTCGCGGTGTTCGCTTAGTGTTAAATGATGACGTGGGTACGCTTAACGGCACAGTAGATAGCACGCTAGTGATGGACGAGAAATGCGCCGTAAAAACCGACATGTTTGTTGGCAATGCAGTTTATATCTACGAAGGTGAACAAAACCTTCTCGATGCCCTTGGTGATGACGCTGATGCAGGCGTGGATGATACCGAGTCGCGCCCTTTCACTGTTGTACCAGTAACGTACAGCGAGTCAGATGAAACATTCAATTTTACAGCGGGCTTCATGCCTCAGGGCGAGTATTCATTAAGCTTTTCATGCACGGCACTATTTGACGAGCCTGAAACGGACGAGGACGCCGAAGACGGTTTCTTTTTACAAACTATTGATGTTGCCACAGTTGTAGCAGGGGACACCACAACGGTAACCATCGAATAGTTCCAGTTTGCGGGCAACGGACTGCTCGCCTTTTATTCATAAAGCCGCGCTCTTGATATAGCTAAAGCGCGGCTTTTTTATGTCAATAAACGTATATCGCCGTTTATTAGTCGACACCGTTGAGCTATAAGTCTTTAAAAGCTGTTCTTAGTAGCTATGTATTGCACTAACCTTAACGATAAAGTCATTTAAAGGAATTGCTATGTCGACAGAAAGTAACTACACACCACCAGAAGTTTGGACTCAGGCTGAGGATGACGGCAACAAGTGGGCCAGCATTAATCGTCCTGTGTCAGGCGCTACCCATGAGAAGGCTCGTCCTAATGGTGAACATGGTTTGCAGCTATACTCGTTAGCTACGCCCAATGGTCAGAAAGTTACCATCATGCTTGAAGAGTTGTTGGCAGCTGGCGTGAGCGAAGCAGAATACGACGCTTGGCTGATTAACATTGGTGAGGGCGATCAGTTTTCTTCTGGGTTTGTTGACGTTAATCCGAATAGTAAAATTCCTGCTATGGTCGACACGACAACGTCACCAGAAACCAAGCTATTTGAGTCTGGGTCAATCTTAGTTTACTTGGCGGAAAAATTCGGTAAGTTCATTCCGCAAGACGCCCATGCAAAGGCGGAATGTTTCAACTGGCTGTTTTGGCAGGTGGGGTCAGCGCCTTACTTAGGCGGTGGTTTCGGGCACTTCTACAGCTATGCGCCATATCCAATGGAATATCCTATCAACCGCTTTACCATGGAAACTAAGCGTCAGTTAGATGTGCTAGACAAGCACTTAGCAAACAATGAGTTTATGGCAGGTAGCGAGTACAGTATCGCTGACATGGCTATATGGCCGTGGTACGGCAACTTGGTGCTAGGTAATTTATACGACGCAGCCACTTTCCTTCAGGTGCACGAGTACACCAATTTAGTCCGCTGGGCTAAGCAACTAGAGCAGCGAGAAGGCGTTAAACGTGGCCGTATTGTCAATAAGACCTGGGGTGACGATGGTCAGTTAGAAAACCGCCACAGCGCAAAAGATATCGACGACGCACTCGCCAAAGCCTAAATAATGGGGTCAGAGTCTGAGGTATCCCCACAAATAATATTGCGATATCAATAAGATAAAAAAGATAGGAACATTCATGACGTTTGGTGATCA